>JAZUEV010000153.1:0-2595 GCA_045640345.1 Treponema sp. | reverse complement strand
TCCCTTTTTTTTGTGATTTTTTCTGGACTTTTGTAATCTTTCTATGGACTTTTATAATTTTTTCCCCTATGATTGTGGTTGGAAGGTGGAATTTCCAGTCTTTTTTTGAGTTTTGGACTTTTATAATCTTTTACTGGACTTTTATAATCGATTTCTGGACTCTTATAATCTTTGGCTGGACTTTTATAATCGAAATGTCTCCTATCTCCTTGTATAACATGGACTTACGAGGCCGTAAAATTTAATATATTAATATTTAAAAAAGGAGTCCCCACATGAAAAAAAAGTCCCTCATTATCAAGAGTTTTCCACAGCAGAACATCCTTAAAATCCCTAACAATTTTCTTCGGGCCAGTTACAAATGTTCCGCAACCACACAGAGGATGTATTTTTACTCCATCTTTAAATATCTTACGTCTTCCAACAACAAAAACGAGGTGTCCTTTTCTTTTTCTGACTTTTTTTCCGACCTGAATTTGAGCGACGGTATGAAAACCAGGAACCTGATTAAGGAATCCGCCAACGACATTCTGGACATGAAAATGGTTCTGGAGGATAACGAAAAACAGTACGAAGCCATCAATGTTTTTCAGTCCGCTAAATGTGTTTTCACCGAGACAACTTTTTCTTTTACCTTTACCGACCCAATGAAATATTTTCTGGACGAGCTCAAGGAAATAGGTTTTTCTCTTTTCGACATAAATGATTTGGGCAAGCTCAAGTCCTTCTATGCCCTTCGATATTATCTGATTGCGCTTTCTTACATGGGATTCAAAGGTAAAAAAGGTAACGTGAGGAACTCTTGGTTTTTCGAATATACAGTGGAGGATTTGAGGAAGCTTTTTGACATACAAGACGACGAATATCCACAGATGGGACCCTTCAAAAATATAGTTGTGGATTTACCCCTCAAGGAGTTGAATGAAAAGAATCTGGGAATCCAAATCATCTGCACGCCACAAAAAAAAGGACGGAAGATTGTGGGGTTCCATTTTGAGTGCATTGATTCCGACAAGATTTCAAAAATCGACCAGGAAAAGTATGTATATATAGAAGACAATTCAATAAAAGAGGATACCAACGCGACCACCACGGAGGATATTATGGCTGAGGCTGTGGAAATCATCTCCAAAAATCCCCTCAGGTATGCCCAACTTTTGGACGAGGAGCGGAAATCCCCTAATCTTTTTGGACTTTCACCAGAGACCCAGGCAATATTGAGGTTGAAGGAGGAGCTTTCAAAGGAAAACCTGTAGCCCTCCCCTTCTGTTGATTTTATTGATTTATTTGATTCCCGCCTTTGATATGGTCAGGTTGCCGTTTTTCACTTGGTCCATCACATACTCGATGCACATCTCGATTCCAGAATTCATTGTCAGTCCGTTGGTGCTGAAGAATCCCTTGAAGATGTTCCTTTTGCCAGGAGTGAGCCGTGCCATGACCACATCTGAATATTTTTTTCCTTGGCTTTCATCTGGTTGAATTTTTTTATCCACCACGGTTTCCACAGGATTTCCCGAGACTTCCTCAATCTGGTTTATCCTGATGTTTGAGACCTGGTTCAGGTTTTTCAGTTCAGGCTTCTTGATTTGGTCCACTTCCTTTTTTATCACTGGCATACACTTTCTCCCAGTGCCTCGATTGTTTCAAGGATGTCCTTTTTTGTTCCCGGCACATACTGGACTGGAAGGCACGCGTTGATTGACCTCTTGAAATTCTGGTCGGTCTGGACAACATAAAGCTGGTATGATGTCTTTTTCATTTCCTCAAGTATGTTCTTTGACATGGCCATGCGGTTGTCGAAGTTGTTCAGGACTATTGATTTTACGTCCGGATTGTTTACCCTCTTTCTTTTTTTGTAGTCCGATATGTTGTTCAAAAATGATGTGAGTCCGTCAACAGAAAGTGGGTCCATCATCATTACGGGGATTGTCTCATCCGTTGCGGTCATTATGTTTTCCTCGAACTCATCGAAGGCCGGGCATGTGTCAAAGATTACATATTCAAAACCGTTTTTGGCCAGCTCGTCCACCACATCCTTCAAGGCGAATGGTTCCCTGCTTGCTGATTTTGTCCTGTACATCCTGAGCGATGTGGAAGCCTTTTTTGTTGGGATGATGCATAGATTTTCGATTGATGTGTTTGACACTGCGTCCATGACATAGCATTTTCCGTCAAGCACGTCGGCCAGTTCGTTTTTCACATCCTGGATTAGCATGAGCGAAGAGTTTCCCTGGGGGTCCGCATCAATCAGGACGACCTTGTGTTTTTTTGCAACTTCCGCAGCCAATGAAACTGATATAGAAGATTTTCCGACCCCACCTTTCTGGAGCGCAATAGTAATTACTTTCATTTCCCACCTCGTTTTAGTGATTTATATGATAGCATAAATCTATAAAAATTGCAAACAAATTTTTAATAAATCTAATAAAATTAAGAAATATTATTATTTTGTTATCAATTATATTAAATATTTGCTAACAATTTGCTAGCATTTTTCTAATAAATATAATAAATTTGCTAGCCCCACGAGGATGCCCGTAGAACGACTTTTTCCGATTTTTCGACTAATTTCTCGACCGATGTGCTTTGAAT
>JAZUEV010000152.1:0-1781 GCA_045640345.1 Treponema sp. | reverse complement strand
ACAAGAACGAAACCAAATGAAAGCGATTGTAACTGTTATAAAAATGAGGAAAAGAGGTATCAGGATGCCAGAAAATAAAATGTTCATTGCTATGGTTGTAAGTTTCTAAAATTTATCCCGATTCACTCCGTCCCATGCTTGACACATTCGGTGCAGCCAGTAACAACCACATGTTTTTTTCCGTCGCTTTTGTTGAAAAGTCTTGCAACCAGATGACCGTCTTTTGTGGGGACAATTTTGTGGCACACTGGACATTTTCGCTGAAGACCATGTTCGGGGCTTGGGTAGCAGTGGGGACATCCGCTGATGGTGCAAAGTTGGTGTGGCACATCCATTGGTCTGTAGACTCTGCTGTATAAATCCTGTCCCCTCTGTAAAAAGCTTCCGCACAATGGGCAGGTGACCAAAAGTTTTTGACCGTTTTCAGAAGTCTTAACCAATTTGCTTTGGCTCTGATTGTTTTTGTTCTGCTGTGAAAAAATCTTCCCGACCAACCAAGCCAGGAGGATTATAATCAGAACAACGGAGATACCTAAAATAATTTCTTTCATACTGATTTAATAATCGGAAGAAAAAAAGTAATGGAATCTTTAAAAATTGTAATTTTTAGACAACCTTGAAAAAACTCCCAGTCATCTATAAAATTTTTTTTAGAAGGTTTCCATGTTTAGTGCAGATGGGGATGTCCAATAAGTTCTGTCATGCTGAATTTATTTCAGAACCTACGTTATATGCAGTGTAGAGATCCCGAAATGAATTCGGGATGACACTATTGATTATACTTTTTGGACAGCCCCATGAGGGGACATTCCACAACAGGTGTCTGGAGATTTATAATCCGTCTTTGTTCTTTGGGAGGATTAATCTCCGAAGTGTTTGTAGAAATCTTCCAGGATTTTGTCAATCAATTCCCGGTTGATGATTTTTTTGTACCAACTCTTTGGGATTCCATTTTCATTTTCCATGCCGTAGTAAAGACCAGCAAGTCCACCGACAACAGCTCCAACAGTGTCCGCATCATGTCCAAGGTTTACGGCTTTAAGACAGCACTGTCCAAATGAGTCAGTCGTAAAGAAACACCAAAGTGCTGCTTCCAAAGTGTCCACCACGTATCCACTGGAGCGGATTGAATCCTGGGGTCTTTCGGTAAAATCCTTGTCCATGATGGGCTTGTAGTATTTCATTTCATTTTGGAATTCAGGGTACTTGGAAACATATTTTTCAACTTTTTCAAAAACAGTTGGAATGAGTTTTTCTTTTTCTGTCCCCTTCAATATTTCCATCAACATGGCCACGTAAATGCTGCATCCCAGTTTTGCTCTTGGATGGGCATGGGTCAAGGCGGATGTGTTGTGGACTATTTCAAAGGCGTTGTCTGAGTCGAAAGCGTTGTCACCGAACTGCTTATGTATATAGAAGACAATTGGTGAAATTCGCATGAGGGATCCGTTGCCGTTGGAATATTCGTCATAACCACCACATTCAAGGGCCGGGATTTCATGTTTGTATGAAAAAATGGCGGAGCTGCAAGTTTGTCCCACATCATAGGCGCGACAGTTTGGAGTGTATTTGTTTTTGAAAAGCCATCGGACAAAATTTTCCATCACATGGTCGTAATCCAGGGTACCTTTTTGCGCAAGGCTGTCCAAAAGACAAAGGGTCATGCTTGTGTCGTCGGTCCAAGAACCTGCTGGTTTTCTATAGGCACCACCACCAACCATATCGGTCAAGGGATTTTTCTGTACTTCATCTCGTGGTTCGAATTGGACAGGATTTCCAAG
>JAZUEV010000151.1:0-2082 GCA_045640345.1 Treponema sp. | reverse complement strand
TATTCCCGACGAGCTGCTGGATGAACTTTTTTCAAAAATCAAGGAAGGTGAAATCCAGAACTGGGATGAAGTACACAAATACTACGACCAGGTGCAGGAAGACTACACGCAATACAAGGCAAGGTATTCCCTATATCTTTTGGAGGAGCTTTATTCTCGACCCATGTCCCAGTTCGACCCGGAGATTTTTAGCGACATAAAAAAAGATGTCCTGGCTGTCAGCGACAATATGCTTTCGTCTTCGTTTTCATCAAGGGAAAAGGATTATACCGATTTTTTCAGGACCATCACTTTCAGGAACAAAGAGGAAATGGAGGCAGTCCTTGGCACAATCAACGATTCTTCCTTCCTGCAGGATTTGAAAGTGTCCACGGCGGAATTCAACAAAAGCGTTGAAACTTTTTTCAGCAAGCTCAACTAGAAGCACCAAAGGCCAGAATCCGTCGGTATTTTTGAAAAGCAGTGAACCTCTAAAAAGTATTCTTTAGGGATGCCAATATTTTTTTGCGGATGCCCCATTATTTTATGGAGATGCCCTTGACTTTTTTGTTCAAATTGGGATATGATTTATATATGAATAGATTTTCCTTGTTGCTACTAGCTCTTAAGTTCTCTCACGATAGCCGAAACTAAGGTGCTGGTTTGATTTTGGAAAATCAAATTGAATGTAAACTACAGACCTGTTGCTTCGGCGGCGGGTCTTTTTTTATTGTACATTTTGAAATTTTTGCTTCGCCAACACGGAGCATAAGGAGAACTATATGGCAGGAATGAATCCGAACGGCAAATACGCACCTGTTCCGGGAGCGCCACTCACATCAAGAGACTGGCCTTCAAAGTCCATCACAAAAGCACCTCTGTGGTGTTCAGTTGACCTTAGAGATGGAAACCAGGCTTTGGTCAATCCAATGGGAATCGAAACAAAGTTGGCATTCTTTGATTTGCTTGTGAAAATTGGTTTCAAGGAAATCGAGGTTGGATTTCCTGCCGCATCGGACACTGAATATGAGTTCACCAGACGATTGATCGAAGAAAACCATATCCCTGATGATGTCACAATACAGGTACTCTGTCAGGCAAGGGAACATTTGGTCAAAAAGACTGTCCAATGTCTGCAGGGAGCTCCAAGGGCTATTTTCCACATCTACAACTCCACTTCCCCTGCGCAAAGAAAGTATACCTTCAACAAGACGAAGGAAGAAATCAAGCAGATAGCCATCGACGGTGTGAAATGCATAAAGTCGTGTCTCACAGAAGAAGACAGAAAACGAATCCGCCTTGAGTATTCTCCAGAAAGTTTCAGCATGACTGAGATCGACTATTCAGTGGAAATCTGTGAAGCGGTTATGCAGGAATGGGGTTGCTCTCCGGACAATAAGATTATTATGAACCTCCCGACCACAGTGGAATGTTACACACCGAACGTCTATGCGGATATGGTTGAATATTTCTCCAAGCATATCTCCAAAAGGGACTCAGTTATTATCAGCACCCATTGTCACAATGACCGTGGTACAGGTGTCGCTTCCGCCGAGCTTGGTCTTTTGGCAGGTGCAGACAGAATCGAGGGATGTCTTTTTGGAAACGGTGAGCGAACAGGAAATCTGGATATAGTGAATGTTGCGATCAACATGTTCAGCCAGGGTGTGGATCCTGAACTGGATTTCCATGATATTGAATCCATAGCGGAAAAATACACTGAATTCACAGGCATGGAGATTCCACCAAGAACCCCTTGGGCAGGAGAATTGGTTTTCACAGCATTCAGCGGTAGCCATCAGGACGCTATCAGAAAAGGTATGGCGGCCAGAGCAACCATGGACAAGAACGCTCTTTGGGATGTTCCTTATATCCTCATCGACCCCCATGACATCGGTCGCCAGTATGAAGGAATCATCAGAATCAACAGCCAGTCTGGAAAAGGTGGAGCGGCTTTTATTTTGGAAGAAAAATATGGTCTCTCTCTTCCAAAGGCAATGCACCCTGTTCTTGGAGCAACTATCAAGGATGCGGCGGACAAGCTTCAGAGGGAACTTAAGATTGAAGAAATCTACGACATCTTTGAAAAGCAGTGGCTGATGG
>JAZUEV010000150.1:0-2630 GCA_045640345.1 Treponema sp. | reverse complement strand
CATTGACCATAACCGGTTTCGCAGACAGACATATTTTTTACGAGCCATATTTTATCGAAATGGGACACACCATGCCTACGGTCGTGGATGAAACCAAACGTTTGGAATTGATAAAAACTTTTGCCAAAGGAATTAAGGCATTGGGGCTAACATGTGGAGTGGCAAAAGCCGATATTAAATATACAAAAAAAGGACCAATGATTGGCGAGATAGCGGCGCGTCTTTCCGGTGGATATATGTCTGGATGGACCTACCCTTATGCGTCAGGATTGAACCTTACCAAGCAGGCGTTGATGATTGCCCTTGGTCTTGAACCTGCTGAGCTTTTGGAAAAAAGAGTGAAGCTTGATATCGATGATTCTCCGTTTGAAATCTATGAGGTTCCTTGTTGCAAGACAAGCGCCGAGCGTGCATGGATTTCTATTCCGGGAATCGTCAAGGAAGTCGTGGGGCTTGAGACCTGTTCGAACCATCCGTTCATAAAAAACTGTATGGCCAGGACTGGAGTTTCAAATCTCGTGGACTTTCCAAGGAACAATGTTGAGAAGTGCGGCAATGTGGTGGCCTTGGCTTCAAGCAATGAACTTGCGGTGGAGGCTGCTGAAAAAGCTGTATCGAAAGTTGTTCTCAGACTGGAAACAGACAATCCGGCGACGGAAGTTTTTTTGATGGGAGTGTCCAGGGGATCCGAAGAAAATTTTCCGCCTGATGCATTCCAGCTTGACTTGGAGACAAAGAAAGAGTTGGACGCATATTTGGAGAATTGTGGAACTATTGGAGAAAGTTTAAAACCTTCAACAAAAATTCCTATGTGTATTGAAAAATTTGCCGATAATGTTTGTGACTGGAATCACCGAAGTATAAAAGAGACCCTGGAACAGTTTGAATCCATCTGTCCACATCATGGGGAGATAGACGGAAAACTGTTTTGGAACGCTTTGATTCGTGGTGGACTCCAGGGAATCCTCTACGTTTCCGACTGCTCAAAAAAGTCGTAGCGTTTGATGATTGAAGGGCTCAGCCCAAAAAAATGAAAGTGTTTAAGAAATGGATTTTATTGACCGCCATAGTTTTTTTCTCTTTTCCTTTGTGGGTAGTTGCCACGGATTTGAATCTTGTGACCGAGGCCGACAGGAATGGAATGGAACTTCACTGGGATCCCTATAACAGGTCCGGTATGCTTGAAAAAAACGGTCACTACATTTCTTTTTCCGCCGGGAACGGTTTCGTGTTGAAAGATTTTGTGTTGCTCGTAAAAGAGGATGCCCCTTATCTTGAGGATAACAACCTTATGGTAAGCCAGTCCTTCTTGGACAACTGTAGGAAATTTTTTGACGGCACGGATAACATTTCCGGATATAAAATCGGTGCAATCCTGATTGATCCAGGCCATGGTGGAAAAGACCCAGGCACATCAAGGGATTGGACGTTTAACGGAGAAAAAGTCCATTTGCAGGAAAAGGACATCACCTTGACGATAGGCCTTATGTTGAGGGATCTTCTGCAAAAGAACTACACCGAAAAACGTATCCTTCTTACAAGGTCCACCGATGTTTATCTTTCGCTGGAGGAGAGGACAAATATTGCCAACTCCGTAAAGCTGGAGAAAAATGAAGCGATACTTTATATTTCCGTTCATGTGAACGCAAGTGTGGATGAAAACGCCTTCGGGTATGAGTGTTGGTATCTTACGCCAGACTACCGAAGACAGGTCCTGAAAGAGAGTGTCTCTGAAAATCAGGATGTGCAGTCCATTCTGAACGACATGATGGAAGAAGAGTATACAATGGAGTCGGTCTTGATTTCAAAATTCGTGCTGGAAGGTCTTGGAGAGCAGGTCGGTAACCTGAGCAAGTCCAGGGGTATGAAAGCCAACGATTGGTTTGTGGTCAAGAACTCCATGATGCCAAGTGTACTGGTTGAGATCGGATTTATATCCAACGAGAACGAGGCAAAACTCCTTAACGAAGAAGCCTACTTGAAGAAAGTGGCCGTTGGGGTGTATAATGGACTACAGGCGTTTGTAAGTCATTTTGAACGCTCTAAAGGATTCACTGGAGTGGAATGATGAAAAAGAGCAGTGTGGTTTTTATAGTTTTGTCTATGATTTTGTTGGCCGGAGCGGCAATTGTTTCCAACACCTTCTTTAAGGGAGGAAAGGATCGTACGGTAATGTATTTTCCATCGTTTGGAAGTGAGGATGTTTGCACCGAAGTCAGATATCTACCAAAGGATTCGTCTGTAGAACCCTTGAAACAATTGGTGGAGGAACTGGTTCTTGGTCCAATGACGAACAGGTTCATGCGTCTGTTTGCCGATGGAACGAAACTGGATTTTTGCACTGTTGAATCGGGTGTCTGTTATGTTGGGCTTAGTCGAGAGGCTTTGAACATGGACAAGCAGACCGCGGATTTGCAAACTGGTGTCGAACTGTTAAAAGTTAACATTGTGAAGAAATTCACAGAAATTAGTACAGTTTTGGTGTACATTGACGGTAGAAGTGTCTTTGGAAACAGCTGATTGCGACCCTGGGAAACTGGCGTATCCCGATTTTCGTATTCCCTGATTTCAGATTCTTCCAAGCATAGACGGTCATTGCATGGTCATGGCAAGTCGGAGGCCAAGCGGTC
>JAZUEV010000149.1:0-2064 GCA_045640345.1 Treponema sp. | reverse complement strand
CTCCTTGGCTCACAGAACGACATGGCTACGATCCGACTTCTGATTTATGCCGATGTGGTTCATATCCCGACGCTTTGTTTCGAAAAGGGTTTCTCTGAAAAGTATTTTTTAGAGACTCCAGAAAGAATAAGACCCTAATGTTTGTCGTTGGGTGGCACTTTTTCTTTATGTGGTTGGGTTTTGAGTAACCAAATATAAACTGTTACTATCCTGGGGGACGCTTTTGAAGTTTTTCCGTCTTTTTTTTATGATTTTTATTTTGTTTTTTTTATTTTCCTGTGGGTCTTTTTCTAGGGTCAATCGGTGTGGTTCTATTTTTGTTGATTGTCCTGCTCCCGATTTGTCGGTGAGTTCGATTAAATCTTATATTTCGTCTGTTAATTTCAGTGACCAGCGTTTGATGGATTTGTTTGTGAAGGTAAGGGATGGAATTTTTTCTTCGGCTCTGGTTAATTTGAATCTTGATGTTTGCAAGGTCCAGCCCATGTATGTTTGGATGAACTTTTGCGAGGGGCTTAAGAATGTTAGGGGAACCACTGCTTTGACTTTTGGTTATCGCGGGAACGGTTTTTATAAGATTGTTCTCCTTGTTGATTCGAGTTTTTCGGTGGCTTCTGATCCTGTTGTTGCTGAGCTTATCGCACATGAGATTATTCATGCTTACTGTGACCACAATGGTCTTGATGCTGGGGATGATTTTCATCATGGTTGGTTCGATGTGATTGCCTCGGAGATTGAATCCCTTAGCAAGGTGTCCGACGATCCTCTTTATGCCTGTATGGGAAATCTTTATAGAAAATAAAAGGCTAGTGACCATTGTTGTTTTTTTTGATATAATTTTCTCATGGATTTTTTGAACAGGTTGCCGATTGGTATTCAGGATTTTGAGAAGCTTCGAGAGGAGAATTGTTTTTTTGTTGATAAGACTGATTTGATTTACAAATTGGTTAACAGTGGTAACTCTTATTTTTTCTGTCGTCCACGACTTTTTGGCAAGACTTTGCTGATTTCCATGCTGGAGTCGTATTTTCATGGCCGCCGAGATTTATTTGAGGGTCTTGCGATTGAGAGTATGGAAAAAGATTGGCAGAACTATACTGTTTTGAAAATCGATTTTTCGACTGGTTTGTATAAAACTCCTGGAGCCTTGGAGTCTTCTTTGGAATATTTTTTGTCGGTAAACGAGGAGGGGTTTGGACGATATCCTCAGCAGCTGACTTATGGAAAAAGGTTCGAGCGTGTCATTCGGGAGCATTACAATAAAAGTGGAAAACCGGTTGTTGTTCTTGTTGATGATTATGACAAGCCTATTCTTGATTCGATTTTTACTGAGCATGAAAAACATAACAGGGATGTGCTTGAGGAATTTTTGTCCGCTCTTAATGGTAATGATTTCTATCTGAAATTTGTTTTTGTTACTGGGATCACAAAATTTGCTGCCCATAATTTTTTTAATGCAAAGAATCAGTTGAAAGATATTAGCACCTATGCCGCTTTTTCTGAACTGTGTGGTTTTTCTGAGAGGGATGTCCATAGACTTTTGACCACTGCCAAAAATCTTAAGCCAGTTGAAGAGAAAAAAAATAAAACAAAAAAAACAAAAGTCGATGGGGAAAAATCAGAAGAAACTGTTACTAATTCTGTGGAAAATATTTCTGCGGAAAAAGTTTTTGAATTGCTGGACAAGTGGTATGGTGGATACAGGTTTGCAAATGATTCGGACATGATTTTTAATCCCCACAGTATTTTGAATTGTCTTGACGCAAATGAATGCGAAGATTTTTTGTCTGGAAATATCCGTCATCTTTTCTGGGTTCAGACTGGAAATCCTTATGGTCTCGTGAAAAATCTTTTTGACCGTGACTACGAATTGTTCAATATTTTGTATGGCATAAAAGTTGACAGGGAAGATTTGATGGAGCATAATCCAGAGCAGAACGATCTTTTGTCTCTTGTTTATCAAAGCGGTTTTCTGACTAGAACTGGTGATGACCAGGGTGGGACTGTCCATCTTGCTATGCCCAACAAAGAAGTTGCCGAAGGTATAAGTCGGAGGCCAAGCGG
>JAZUEV010000148.1:0-5262 GCA_045640345.1 Treponema sp. | reverse complement strand
GATGTCACTGAAAAAGTGTAAAACCTGTCATCCTGAACTAGTTTCAGGATCTCTAATTGTATAATATATCTATAATTAATGAGATGCTGAAATAAATTCAGCATGACAAAATGTACTTTTTCAGCAGACTTCTTAATTGTGGCGGGGTTTATTTTTGGGAGGAAGAATGGAAATCATCGTTTTGCAGACAGGTCCTTTGGCCGTGAATACTTGCATTGTAAATCTGGACGGAAAAAATGCCTTTGTTTTGGACTCCGCTGACTGTGATTTTTCTGACGACAGGTTTTTGGTAAGGGACTATCTTGAAAAAAATGGACTGAATCCTGTGGCACTTATTTTTTCTCACGGACATTTTGACCATGTTTCGGGGCTCAAAGATTTGAAATCGTTTTATCCTGATGCAAAAGTTTTGATCCACAAAAACGACAAGGATTTTATTGGAAAACAGTCGCATGAAATTCAGGGAATGTCCTTGGATTTGATGGGCTTTGATGAATTTTTGCCAAGCGTTACAAATCTGCCGGAAGCTGATGGTTTTCTGGAGGACGGATTGACTTTGGGACAAATCCATTGCCTAAAAAATCTTTCGCCATCCACGTTGGTTGCCTTGAACAAATGGAAAATCATCCACACTCCCGGCCATACACCTGGTTGTATATGTCTATATAATAAGGAAGATAAAACTCTTTTGGCAGGGGATACAATTTTTTATCATTCCTGGGGACGCACAGATTTACCATTGGGGAGCGAATCCACAATCCAACAAAGCCTTGAAAAAATCTACAGGACACTTCCCCCTGAGACAAAAGTTTATCCTGGACACGAAAGATTTGGATTTTGTTTAAGCGAAAATTATGGGAGTCTCTGAAAAGTGTTTTTTAGAGCTGTCCTTATTGATTTGGGTGACCGGTTAATAATAGCGTGTATCCGATTGTTAATTCAACGACACTTATTTGGGGACTGTTAACGCAAGGCGTTTTCTATAGCGTGTATCCGATTTAAAATAAAACGACACTGGTTGGGGGCATCCGTCATGCTGAATTTATTGGCCTTCTGGGGCGACCCACAACAGTCACACTTGATTGATTTAGAGATTCCAAATCCAGTTTGGAATGACAC
This sequence comes from Treponema sp., assembly GCA_045640345.1. Taxonomy (GTDB): domain Bacteria; phylum Spirochaetota; class Spirochaetia; order Treponematales; family Treponemataceae; genus Treponema_D. The sequence goes on along the minus strand of JAZUEV010000148.1, from coordinate 4,143 downwards.
TATGAATTGTAAGGGCATCTTTAAAAAATACTTTTTCAGTAAAAACCAAATACAAATTAGTTTTAGGTTGAAATTTCTCTCAAAATTTTGTACTATTCCAATATGAAAGACTTGGTGATTACGATTCTACAGTTGATAGGAAGTTTGTCCTTTTTGCTTTTTGGCATGAAAATGCTTAGTGAAGGAATCCAGAAAAGTGCCGGTGAAAGGTTACAGTCTGCACTAAACTTTATGACAGGGAATCGTTTCCTTGGTTTTCTGACAGGTCTCATACTGACGTTCATCATCCAGTCGTCGGGAGCAACCACGGCAATGGAGGTCAGTTTTGTAAACGCTGGTCTTATGACGGTTCAGCAGTCCGTTGGTGTTACACTTGGTGCAAATATTGGAACCACCATCACAGCATGGCTTGTTGTTTTCTTTGGCTTCAACTTTAAGATTTCCAGTTTTGCGATTCCGATTTTTGGTTTCGGTTATATCCTGACCATAGTTAAGAAACTTAAGAAACAGGCCCTTGGTGAAGCTGTCATGGGATTCGGCATGCTTTTTATTGGTCTGGACTGGCTCAAAGGAATAATCGACCCTGAAAATGGTGCACTGAACTTTTTGATGCAATTCAACGACATGGGTGCCCTGGGAATTTTTATTGGGGTTGTGGCTGGTATTATCATCACCGCTTTGATTCATTCATCTTCTGCCGAAAGTGCTATCGTTATTACAATGGCGCATGGTGGACTCATCAATTGGGAATTCGCCGCCGCATTGGTTATTGGTAGCAACATTGGTTCAACCATCGACGCTATAATGGCTGCAATGAATTCAAGTACAGATGCAAAAAGAGCTGCCATGGTTCATGTGGTCTTTAATGTGGCAACCGTTATTTTGGCTTGCATTTTCTTTACGCCTTTCCTTAATTTGGTTGATTTTGTTGTACCTGGAACTCCAGAAGAAAATATCACCTATCATATTGCGGCGCTTCACACAATTCTCAAGACCATTACATCTGTGGTCTGTCTGCCATTTACAAAACAGTTGGCAAAAATTGCTGAACTTATTGTCAAGGAAGATAAAAACGAAAAGCCAAGGACCTATTCTCTTAACTTTGATGACGTGGGTGGTTCTGCCAATGCGACAGTTTATATCATCCGTGCCGAAAAGGAAGTTCAGGATATGACTGTCTTGGTTACCGAAATGTTTGAATCAGTAAAATGGGGATTTTCCAATCGCGACCAAAGTTTTATTGACGAGAAATTTGAAAAACTCACTTATCTGGAAGATTACGCCGACCAGATGAAAGAAAAATTGACCAATTATCTTGTGAACTGTGCCCGACTTCCCCTTGGTCAAAAACAGAAAGACAGTCTTGTTATTATCCAGCAGATTGTGGACGATTTGGAGGAAATGACCGACGACTGCTATAATGTGGCGCTCCTTTTGAAAAAATCTGTTGAAAAAAATATGTCTTTCCCTCAGGACGATATGGACCGCTTGGATCCTTATTTGGATTTGGCAAGACAGAGCATGGTTTTTGTAAGTTCCAACATCAACAAGCACTTGGACGAAGGTAAATTGTCTATCGCAAAGGAAATTGAAACCCAGATTGATGTGTTCCGCCACAACTTAAAAAAGGTTGCCCGAAAGAGATTGGAAAAAGGAGCCGATGTAAAATCCGAACTTCTGTATATCGATTTGGTTAGACAGATTGAAAAGTTTGGTGACAGAGCTTACAATATCGCCAACGCCCTTAGGGAATTCTAGTTCAATAGGATTGCGCTTTTTGATTCTAGCTGATGGGATACATACCCCGATGCTTTGAGTCAAAAAAGGGGATTAACCCCAAGTGCAATACCTTGTGAGAAAGAATGGTATCCTGATGTTTGCGAGGGGAATCATTCATTGTTTTGGGTGTGGTTGGAAATTTAAAAAACTTGCGACGGAGGTTCCTATGATTAGTTTTTGGCAGCAGGAAGAAGGTAAACTAGTTCAATTGGAAGAGGAAGAATTGGACGGTCGCAAAGTAACTTGGGTCGATGCCAGGTCCGTTACCCGTGATGATATCAGTTGGTTGGAATCCACATACAATATTGACCATGAAAATATGATGGACATTTTGGATCCCGACGAACTTTCCCGTGTGGAACGCAATGATGATTTTGATTACACTTTGACAATCCTTCGTCTACCAGTTTTTTCCCCCAGCGACGACATAAGTTATTTTTGTACTCCTTTGGGAATCATCATGAAGGAGAAACTTTTTATAACCATTTGCTGGACCGATTGCGAAGTGCTCAAGGATTTTGCCGCCAACAGAATCAAGGAATTAAAAATCAATGACTTTCCTGCTTTTGCCATTAGATTTTTGTCCCGATCCGATACTGCTTTCCTGCGATACTTGAAGGAACTGAACCGTAGGGCAACCACAATTCAAAATGAAATGCTCCGTTCCATCCAAAACCACGAGCTGATTCAACTTTTGAATATCCAGAAATCCTTGGTTTATTTTTCAACTGCTCTCAAAAGTAACCAGATGCTTTTGGAAAAAATCAGGAAATCCAGAATCATGAAACTGGACGAAGATGATATTGATTGGTTGGACGATGTTGAAATCGATAATCGTCAGGCTATGGAAATGGCAGAGACTTATGCAAACATTATCACCACCATGAACGATTCTTTTGCGTCGGTTTTGTCCAACAATCTGAACATTGTTATGAAGACTATGACCGGCTGGAATTTGGTTCTGCTGATGCCGACTATTGTTACCAGTTATTTTGGTATAAACGTTCCTTTGCCTTGGATGAGCTCTGGTTGGGTGGGTGCTATAGCTGTCTTGATTATCTCGTTGATTCTCGGAACTATTGCTTATTTTATTATTATGAAAAGCAAATTGACTTCGGTTGTCAATACTGTGAAAAAAAATAAAGTAACCAAAACCCAACCAAGTTCGTTTAAACAGAGACGGGCCACAAGGATTCAGAAAAAAACTTTGTTGCAAATGGAAAAACAGGCCGAAGCAAAGAACAAGGTTAAGAAAACAAAGGTGGCAAAAAGACAATCTAAGGGATGATGTTTTAGACTGTCTTCCAAAAATAAGGCATCCGAAAATGGGATTCCGTGAAAAAGAGGTGGGAAAATGAAAAAGATTTTATCAACTGTTTTGTGTGGTTTTTTGACTTTTGCGGCTTTTGCCAAAGATATATCTTCTATTGATATGGTTGAATTTAATTTCAAGAGTCCTTCGGGAGGAGTTTTTGAGATTGGTCAGGATGTGGAAAGCATTACAGCCACCCGTTATGTAAAAAATTTTTCTATCAACGCCTACGAAACCACCTACCAACTTTGGTATGAAGTAAGGGTCTGGGGCGAGTCAAAGGGATATTATTTTGAGAACCTTGGTCAGGAAGGGTCTGTCGGTATTGTGGGAAAAGCTCCTACCGAAAATGGAAAATATCAACCTGTGACAAGGATTAGCTGGTATGACGCTATGGTTTGGTGCAATGCTTTGTCCGAAATGAAGGGGCTAAAACCTTGCTACAGTTTTTGTGGAAAAATCCTTCGTGATTCAGGCGACTCTATTTCCTGTGATTTAGCCGAATGTGATTGGTCTGCAAATGGATATAGACTTCCAAGTGAAGCGGAGTGGGAGTTTGCTGCACGATGGACAAAAAATGGAATGCAGTCAGCCGCAGCGGTCAGTGGAGAAATCAATGGTCTGGATGTTGATGACGTGGCTTGGTTAAGTTCAAACTGTGAAAAGACTCAAAAGGTTGGAACAAAAAAAAGCAACGGTGCTGGCATCTATGATATGACCGGTAATGTTATGGAATATTGCTGGGACTGGTACAAGGAATATGGAACAGTGCGCAGGGGACAGACTTATGTAGGACCTGTTATGGGTGAAACAAGGGTTGCCCGTGGAGCTGCCTGGTCAGAAGAAGCGTCGTTGTTCACATTTGTTGGAGACCGCTACAGTTTTGACCCCAACGAAGCCTACAACTATCTTGGATTCAGATTCGCCAAAAACGGAAATTAAGTTCAATAAAAACAATCAGCTCTATCTCATCCGATGTCACTGAAAAAGTGTAAAACCTGTCATCCTGAACTAGTTTCAGGATCTCTAATTGTATAATATATCTATAATTA
>JAZUEV010000147.1:0-2473 GCA_045640345.1 Treponema sp. | reverse complement strand
CCATATGTCCGATTGTTTATTTTATGACACTTGTTTTTAGACTTTTGTTATAGCCATATATCCGATTTTTTATTTTACGACACTTGGTTGGGGACTTTTGTTATAGCGTATGTCCGATTTTTAATTTTACGATACTCGTAGGGGACTTTTGTTATAGCCATATGTCCGATTGTTTATTTTATGACACTTGTTTTGGGACTTTTGTTATAGCCATATATCCGATTTTTTATTTTACGATACTTGGTTGGGGACTTTTGTATTTGGAAAAACCGATTTTTAATTTTATGACACTTGTTGGGGGACTTTTGTATTTGGAAAAACCGATTTTTAATTTTACGATACTCGTAGGGGACTTTTGTTATAGCGTATGTCCGATTGTTTATTTTGCGATACTTGTTGGGGACTTTTGTATTTGGAAAAACCGATTTTTAATTTTACGATACTCGCAGGAGACCTTTGTTATAGCGTGAGTCCGATTGTTTATTTTATGACACTTGTTTTAAGACTTTTGTTATAGCCATATGTCCGATTGTTTATTTTACGATACTTGGTTGGGGACTTTTGTTATAGCCATATATCCGATTTTTTATTTTACGATACTTGTTAGGGGACTTTTGTATTTGGAAAAACCGATTTTTAATCTTATGACACTCGCAGGGGGCGATAGAGAAACCGCAAAACTACCGACCGTTAGTTTCGCCCCCTATGTGTTTCGTTGCTATTATTACTCGGTCGTAACGCTATCACCAATATGGTTTTATGGCAGTATGCGTACTTGTCTTTTTTTCAACATCCGCATTGAAGTAAATAAACATACCGTCATATTCGGCGTTCAGTTCGTTATCCCACACTTTTTTATTTTTATAAATTTTATTGTTTTTTTCACAATTTTCCATTATTCTTAAAGAATGACCGATTTTTTACCTGTTTCTAAAAAAGATTTAATTGACCGCGGAATTGATGAAGTGGATTTTGTTTTTGTCAGTGGCGACGCTTATGTGGATCATGCATCTTTTGCCGCTGCCCTGCTTGGTCGATTATTGGAAGCAAATGGATATACGGTCGCTCTTTTGCCACAACCGGACTGGAAAAATGTGGAGAGTTTTAAAATCTTTGGTCGTCCAAAGTTGGGATTTTTGGTCAGTGGTGGAGCCATGGATTCAATGGTCAGCAACTATACAGCAAACAACAAGCCCCGTTCCGAAGATGATTATGCCCATGGTGGAGTTGCAGGACACAGACCAGACAGAGCTATAATTGCTTATGTTTCAAAAATCCGTGAAGCATACAAAGGTGTGAACGTGATGATTGGAGGAATCGAAGCAAGTCTCCGTCGCACATCCCATTATGATTATTGGTCAAACACAGTCAAGCGTTCAATCCTTCTTGATTCAAAAGCAGATTTATTGATGTACGGAATGGGTGAACATTCGATTTTGGAAATCGCCGCCCAATTAAAAGCAGGAGTTCCAGCGCGACAGATTAGAAATGTAAAAGGCACTTGCTGGTTTACAGGAAAAAAAGATGAACTCCCTGATTATGTTGAGTCACTTCCTGATTACACAAGGGATTATGAAAACGGAACAGCCACTGCCGCAAAGGATGCAACACAAACAAAATCCAACGCAGGAAAACAAAAGCTAAAACCCATGCCCATTATCTGCAAGGATGTTCCAAAAGACAAAGCACTGATGTTGCCACCCTACCAAGACATTTGCAAAAATACACCACAAAGCAAAGAACTTTTTGCCCGATCATACATCGTTCAGGAACAAAACACTGATGCTATTAATGGAAGAATCTTAATCGAACCTGCCGATTCCAGATTTGTTGTGCAAAATCCAGCCGCACTTCCTTTGACCACAGAGGAATTCGATAAAGTCTATGCTCTTCCATTTACCAGACGATGGCATCCAATGTACGACCTTCCTGCTGAGAATGGAAAAACAGGTGTACCAGCATTGAGCGAGGTTAAATTTAGTTTGACCAGTTGCCGTGGATGTTATGGGGCTTGTTCATTTTGTGCCATCACTTTTCATCAGGGACGAAGAATCCAGGCACGTAGCCACGAAAGTCTTTTGGCAGAAGCAAAACAGATTACACAGGACAAGGATTTTAAGGGATACATCCATGACGTGGGAGGACCAACTGCAAATTTTGTAAAAGACGCTTGTCCATATCAAAAAGAAAGGGGCGCCTGTGCAAACAAGGATTGCATGGGAGTAACCCTTGTCCAAATGTAAAAGTTGACCACAGCGATTACGTTGATTTGCTTAGAAAAATGAGGGCACTGCCAAACGTCAAAAAAGTTTTTATCCGCTCGGGCATTCGATTTGATTACCTGATGATGGACAAGGACAAGACTTTTTTCAAGGAACTTTGCCAGCACCACATTAGCGGTCAGTTGAAAGTTGCCCCGGAACATGTAAGCGATTCAGTTTTGCGATTGATGAGAAAATCCACCCACAAAGTT
>JAZUEV010000146.1:0-2259 GCA_045640345.1 Treponema sp. | reverse complement strand
AATTGTCTTCCTAAGCCCGCTTGGCCTCCGACTTTCAAATGGAATGTGGGATAATCGTATTCAACAACATCAACAATTTTTTCTGCACGAATTTCAGTGGCCAGTTCTTCACGAATCTCACGAACGATACATTGCTCTGGAGTTTCACCTGCTTCAATTTTACCTCCAGGAATCTCCCAACCACCTTTAAAATCTCCATATCCTCTTTGGGTTGCAAAAATTTCTTTTTTGTTTGTCTCTTGATTTGTGCGAAAAATGATTGCTCCACTTACTGTAATTTGTTTCATTTTATCCCTCGATTTTTGTTTTATCAACTTCAGTAATAAAGTCATTATATAAATCTTCTGGAACTTGTGGAATAGCAAAATTCATAGTTACAGGAGAATTTCCTTTTGCTGTTGAAAACAGTCTGAAACCAAAAGTAAGTCCATAGTTCAAAAAAAATTGCAAATAAAAATGAAACTTTGTTATTACAAACAACACTCCCTCTAGTGACTTTTTAATGAAAATTTGATACAATTATTTATCAATGGATTTTCCAAAATGTCCGGCAACATTACGACAAGAATTGGCAAAGTCGAACCTGTTTCAATGGAAAACGTAAAAATTACGTGGCTCTGGGGTGTTGATGTTGGGATTAGGGGAATAAAGATTAAGATGAACGACATTGTATGTCACAGTGATGATGTATAATGACTGTTAAGGGTATAAAAAATGGATAATTCAACAGGCATGGTCTTAATGTCAATTCATCCGCAGTATGTGGATTTGATCAATTCAGAAATTGCTGGACCTGAAAGGTCCAATAGTCACGATGGATGAGATGTGTTGCTAGAAAAAAGATATGCGAAAAAAACTTAAGTAGAATTCAGATTACGTTCTTCCTTGAAAAAGGTCTAGAAAAATATTAGGTTGTGAAGCCTCCAAGGGAGTGCACCCCTGACCATTACAAATTTGAGTCTAGCTGCAAAACTTGAGAAAATGAAAGGTCATGTTCTACGAGAATTGACAGTTTTGCTAATAAGGCCTGCAATGTCTTAAAAAATCAGACCTCATAAATTATGTAAGTGATTATTTACACGTGGTTGTTCTGAACTATGGGTATTGAAACATTTTTAGAATGTTGTTATAATGAATATCATGGCTAGGGTCTACTTAAAAAAATATACAGTTATTGATCTCTTTGCAGGCTGCGGTGGTCTATCATTGGGATTATATGAATCCGGGTGGCATGGACTCTTTGCGATTGAGAAAAATGAATTTGCTTTTGAGACCCTAAAATATAACTTAATAGAAAAAAAACATCATTTTAATTGGCCAGACTGGCTTCCTGTTAAAAACCATGATATTAATCAGATTCTTGAAGATTATCCTGAACAATTAAAAACTCTTCAAGGAACTGTAGATCTGGTTGCCGGAGGGCCTCCATGTCAGGGATTTTCTATGGCTGGGAAACGTGTTGAAAATGATGTCAGAAATCAACTTGTTTTTTCATATATCAAATTTATTGAATATGTTCAGCCAAAAATGATTCTTTTTGAAAATGTAAAAGGCTTTACTTATGCGTTTGATAAAACTAAAAATCCAGATGCAGTACCATACTCAAAAATTGTAATAGGAAAACTGCGGCAGCTTGGCTATGCTGTTTCGCCACAGGTTATAGATTTTTCAAAATACGGAGTTCCTCAAAAAAGAAAGCGTTTTATTCTTGTTGGAATAAAAAAAGAACTTGGAAATGCAAAAAACTTTGTTGAAAAACTTGATAGCAATAAACAGAAGTTTTTGACCTCAAAACATCTTTCTGAAACAACAACGATAGCTGATGCAATTTCTGATTTATTAAGAACAAATGGCGAAGCCCCTACTCCAGATAGAAACGGTTTTATGTCTGGAATCTATGGAACAGCTGTTTCAAATTATCAAAAATTAATGCGCAGCGAACAGAAAACAGGCGATACAGTTGCAGACAGTCATAGTTTTGCAAAACAGTCTGATGAAAAAGTTGCATGCTATAAAAAATTACTCGCTGAATATCCTAAAAGGGGTATTCGTATTGATGGTAAAAAAAGAGAAGCTTGGGGAATTGCTCAAAGAGGTATCGTAATTCTCGATCCAAAATCTGCAGCTCCTACAATTACAGGACAGCCAGATGATTATCTTCATTATTGTGAACCTCGTATTATGACTGTAAGAGAATGTGCCCGCATTCAGTCTTTCCCAGATTGGTACGAAATCAAGAAAAAGTACACAACTGGCGGT
>JAZUEV010000145.1:0-2374 GCA_045640345.1 Treponema sp. | reverse complement strand
GAAAAAAATTTTGTCGATAGAAAAACCAAATGGGAGTTAAAACGTATTGATGAACTAAGAAAAGAATTTCTTGAAAAGTTGTATTCAAAAATCGACAATTTTATAAAACTTGAAAATCTCATTTCTCCATTTATAAAAAATTGTGGACGACTTTGGGATTTAAGCGAAGGAATTTTTGAAACAAGTGGTTTTGAAATTCTTGAAACTTTTGCAAATCTTTTGGAGCAGGATGAATCTTTGCAGGAGCTATCTGATCTTCTTGGAAAACAAAATAGAGCTCAGTCTTTGTTTGAAAAAGAATTAAGAGACAAAGTGGTTTTGAAATCCAATTGGCAACCTGTACGGGCGTATCGTGGAGAAATAGAAGGATTAAAATATTCAAATGATATTTCTGCAACTTTACCAAATGAATTGGCGTTGATAGGAAATCCTGCGTTGAATAAATTGTTCCAGTTAAAGTTTGCACAAAAACAGTTGCTCTCTTATGATTATAAAACTGATGAGGAATTTATTTTTGAAGAAAAAGAATCAGTGGAAATTGGAGTTGAAAAAAAAGAACCAAAGGGACCAATAATTATTTGTGTTGATACAAGTGGTTCAATGAATGGTACTCCAGAAAATATTGCAAAGACTGTAACTTTTGCACTTTCAAAAATCGCAATTGAAGAGGAAAGAAAATGTTATTTGATTTCTTTTTCAACTGGAATTCAGACTTTGGATTTGAGTGATTTTTCGAATCAACCGATTAATAAACTTGTACAATTTCTTAGAATGTCTTTTAACGGTGGAACTGATGCAGAGCCTGCTTTGAGACATGCTTTAGAAATGTTGACAAATAACCAATGGAAAAATGCTGACGTTTTAATGATTTCAGATTTTGTGATGGAATCTCTTAAAACTGATTTAGCAGAAAAAATTGAATTGGAAAAAAAGAAAGATACAGTTTTCTACAGTCTAACAATTGGAAATTCTGGAAACAAGGGAGCTATTGATTGTTTTAATCATAATTGGTTTTACGATATGAATAGTCCCAAGGCCAGCAGACATTTAGTGGAACAATTGCATGAAATAAAAAATCGTGGCAATTAAAAATAGTCTACTAAATTTATAGTTGAAATTTTAAAATAAGTCGCTTGAATTATTTTATTGGAGTTTTCCATAAATTAGTTAGTGCGACTGATTTTTTTAAAAGAGATTTTAGATGATAAATGAAAAAATTCAAAGAGAATTGTTTGCAAGTTTATACATGTACATAATTCTTTCTTTCCATTTTTCAACAAAAGATTCTGGAGCGATTGGTTCAATGTCGGCTCCTTGGGAAAGTATCCAGTGGAGAATTTTTTCTTCCTGGGTTGATGTGAAAGTCATAAAAACTGAATTGCCGTCTGGGGATTCTTCAAACTTTTGGTCCTCCGCCCAGAGTCTTTCTTTAATGGACTGACGAGCAATCCCTTGTGCACGGATTTTATATTCAACAGGTTTTGCAGAAATGAATGCTCCAAACCGACCTTTGCTGTGAGATGAAAAATCATAATCATCGGGAAGTTCAAAAGTGTCTTTTGTTACGACTGCATTTTTGATTCGAGAAAGATTGAACATTCTGATTGCATTGCGTTCTTCGGAAAATCCAAAAAGATAATACAATCCATCGTCCATTAAAAGTTGATAAGCGTGAACCCGACGATGGGTTTCTTTGCCACGATGAAGACCGTTGTAATCAAATTCAATTATATTGTTTGTTTTCATTGAATTGTAAATCACGGACCAAACTGATTCATCAACAAACGCCTTGGAGGAAGGGGGCAGGGCGATTCTGTTCATCATGGATTTATTTTTGCTTGAGGCCGTTATAAAATCAATAACTTCGGTCAGTTCATTATAAAGTGGAGTTCCTTCAAAATGTGACATGAGAATTTTTGCGGAAGTGAGAATCTGCATGTCGTCGGGATTCAGCTGGTCCATCCCAAGTTCAAAAGGTTCTGTGTAAAAAAATCCCTTGTGAAAAAAATCATATTCCAATGGAGCGGAAAATCGGTCTCGCAAAAAATCAATATCCCTTTGAATAGTGGCAGTTCCCATTCCCAGTTTTTTTGAAATGCTGGTGCAGTTTGGAAAAGTTCCTGACTTAATCATTTTGTGAATCAAAATAAGTCTTTCCAACGCAGGTTTTGTTTTTTTAGAATTAGATTTTTTTGCCATACTTTGCTCCTGTTGTCTTACATTTTAACACATTTTCTATAAACTATCACAGTCACTCCTGCATTTGTTGATTGAGTGGGAGAAATAAAATTGACAAAAATAGATTTCAGGAGGATAATGAAAAATATGAGTGAAATAGATATAACTGAAGATAAACTTCTTTTACTCTTGAATA
>JAZUEV010000144.1:0-1549 GCA_045640345.1 Treponema sp. | reverse complement strand
TGGACTATATTCCTGTATATATCGACGGAAAGTGGAAGCCAGAAACCATCCATTATCCAGACCCTTGTTTGGAGGACATCCTTAAGGAAACTTACGGAGTTATGGTCTATCAGGAACAAGTTATGCAGGTGTCCCAAAAGATTGCAGGATTCTCACTTGGTGGTGCAGATATGCTTCGTCGTGCCATGGGAAAAAAGAAGCCTGAAGTTTTGATGGGCAAGAAAAAGGAATTCGAAGAAGGAGCGGTGAAACAAGGATTCACTAAAGAACACGCCGACGAGATTTTTGATATCATGGTTCCTTTTGCTGGATACGGATTCAACAAGTCCCACGCCGCTGCATATTCTGTTGTTGCCTATAGAACTGGTTGGCTTAAGGCTAACAGACCTGCCGAATTTATGGCCGCCAACTTGACAAACGAAATCACCTCCACCGACAAGATTCCTATCTACATTGAGGAAGCCAGAAAAATGGGAATCCCGGTTGATCAACCAGATGTTAACCGTTCCGACTCGATTTTTGATGTAGTGGATGGAAGAATTGTTTTTGGACTTCTCGGTATCAAGGGTATGGGACAGGGAGCGTCGGAGGCTATCGTTCGTGAAAGGGAAGCGAATGGTCCTTACACATCTTTCCTGAATTTTATTGAGAGAACAGATTTCCATGAGGTGAACAAAAAGGCCATCGAAGTTCTTATAAAAACAGGTGGATTTGACCGTCTGGACAAAAATCGTGCAACCTTGATTCTGAACTACGAGCAGGCCATTGCCTATGAAGAAAAAAAGAGGGTCGGTTCGGACAGTGGTCAGATAAGTTTGTTTGAAAACACCGACATCCAGGAATTCGTGGACTACACTTTTGAAGAGTGCGAAGAAATGCCAAAGATGGAAATGCTCAACATGGAGAAGGAACTCATTGGTTGTTTCGTCAGCGGTCATCCATTGGACGACTGGAGGGATGTGATTGAAAAATGTGTCACCGTCAACAGTGACAATATTGTGCGTCTTGGAAAAGAGGACAAGGCTTCAAAGGATTCCATTGATCCAAGCGCCAGATGGAGAGCAAGAAACAACGGTCGCAGCTATGTCGCCATTGGAATGATTCAGGATCTGAAAGTCATTATGACCAAAAAGGGAACACAGATGGCCTTCGCCAAGCTTGCTGATTTCAAGGGAACAATAGATGTGACATTCTTTTCCAACTCTTGGTCTGAACTTTCGTCAAAAATCCAGAACGAAGGGGTCTATGCATTCAAGGGACGTGTGGATGGAACAAGGGAAAGTCCATCGCTGGTGGTTGAATCCATGGAGGATCCGGACGAGCTGCAAAGAAAATCCATTACATCCGTTCACATTCAGATGTCCAATGGATTCAGCAGTCCCGCAGAAATTAATGAAATTAAGGAATTTTTATTTGGCGGAGAGGGCAATTGTGTAGTATATTTTCATATAGATGTGGATGGAAAAAACTACATCGTCAAAGCCAACTCCCAGATGACCACAAAAAGTGATCCCGACACGATTCAATCTATAAAAGATTTGCCTAGGGT
>JAZUEV010000143.1:0-5984 GCA_045640345.1 Treponema sp. | reverse complement strand
TTTTATGTTTGATATTTTTTTTAACTGTTGTACTATAAGACAATTAAATTTTTGGAGCGAAAGATGATTTGTGTAAATCCTGTTGTTCGTGGATTTTATCCAGACCCAAGTGTGTGTGCCGCCAATGGAAAATTTTATTTGGTGAATAGCACTTTTGAATATTTCCCAGGTATGCCAATTTTTGAAAGCGATGATTTGATTCATTGGAAACAGATTTGTCATTGCTTGACCCGACAATCACAATTGGATGCGAGAGGGGTTGCGGCGTCTGGTGGAATTTTTGCACCAACCATTCGCTACAACAATGGTCGATTTTATGTTGTGGTTACAAATGTTAGTGGCAACTTTGGAAATTTCTATGTTTGGACTGATGACATTTATTCTGGAAATTGGTCGGAGCCAGTAAAAGTTCAGCGTGGTGGAATCGATCCGTCTTTGCTTTTTGATGGTGATAAAACTTATTTTGTTAGCAACGGTGAAGATGATTTTGGAGAAGGTGGAATCTCTCTTTGTGAAATTGATATTGAGACTGGAAAAACTTTGACCAAGGCCAAGTGTATTTCAAAAGGTTGTGGCGGTCGTTATCTTGAAGGACCTCACGTTTATCACATCAACGATTATTATTATCTTATGGCCGCTGAAGGTGGAACTGAATATGGTCACATGGAATGTATGCTCCGTAGTAAAAACATTTGGGGACCTTACGAGCAGTGTCCGTTTAATCCAATTTTGACAAACCGAAATCTTGGTGGATACCACATTCAGGGGTCAGGACATGCTGATTTGGTTGAAGGACCAAACGGTCAATGGTTCATGGTTCATCTTGCTTTCCGACAGATTGGTCAGTACATGCCATTTCATAATTTGGGACGAGAGACTTTTTTGGAACCAGTTTTTTGGACTGATGATGGTTGGATAAAAGTTGGTAGCGATGGAACTTGTCGTGCTCAATGGAAATTGGAAAATGGAAAATGTGTGACTTTGGAGGAGCCTGTTTATCCAGAGTACAAATGGACAATTGACAAAATGCGTGCCTGTTATTTGCGTCTGCCGATTTATGAAAATTACAAAATCAATGTTGAATCAAAAACTGCTGAGCTAAAAGGTCATACAGATGTTTTGGGCTCCCTTGGTCAAGCGACTTTTGTTGGTATGCGTCAGGAAGAGCACAAGGGTAAAATGGAAACAACAGTCTGTGTTGATTCTTTGGAAGATGGACAGGAAGCAGGAATCACAGCTTATTTGACAGAAATTGATTTTTACTCATCCTATGTTCGCAAGGAAAATGGTAAAATTATTGCTGGCACAAAATTGGTGATTGGTGGACACACAGTTCCAGGCTCCGAATTTGTTGTTGATTCAAGCTCTGTTGATTTGTCCATCGTCAGCGATTGCGACAATTATTATTTGACAGCTTCTTCTGGTGATAAAAAATCAGAGTCCCGTGGCGAAACAAAATTTTTGTCAAGCGAAGTTGCATGTGGATTTACTGGAACAATTTTAGCTTTGTATGCCAATGCTTCAAAAGATGGAAAAACCAGTTGGACAAAATTTACGTGGAAATAATTTTTTGATTCGTACCGATGGGATTCTTTTATTTGTTGGAAACTGCGGTGCGAATCAACCTTGACGGTCACAAAAAGGATGTATATTTAAAAAAGGAAGCGCACTCAATAAACATTGGGTCTGCCTCCACTGTTTTGGCGAAAAGCCGTTCAACCAGTGTGCTAGACTGTGGACGGCTTATTTTTTTCTCTTAAGTCTTGTTAAGAGACCTGCGGATTAAAACTTTAGTTCGTGGGTCTTTTTTTTATCCATAAAATCTGAATCTTCAAAAATCGAATTGAAAAAATCTGTTATACAACCAATAAACTGTAAAATCTGCTACAAATCTTTCCGATACATTACGTATGCGTAAAATTTCTTTAACACTGGTTTTATTAGTTTTGGCGTTGGGTGGTATTTTTGCTCAGACTAAACCACTCTACAGACTTCCTGAAAATCCTCCAGAAAAGGATGCTGATGAATCAAGTCAGCCATTTTTGGTTGGGACAGATGACGGTCTTTTCAAACTTTCTGGCAACTCTTATACAGAGATATGGGGTGGTGGAAAAGTTTTAAAGATTTTGCGAACCACACCAAAAGATGCATCTGGAAATCCAGGTGTTAAATGGTATTTTTTGACCAGCAAAGGAATTATATCCTCTGTTGACTTGAAGAATTTTACAGAATGTAATGAAGGTCTCCCTGTCTTGGTGCTTAAAGAGTATGAAGATGGTCAAAAAAAATTGGTCAAGCAGGTACCTCTTTTAAAGGGTCTCAGCGTTGATCCTTTGGACCAGAACACTTTGGTTACCGCCACAAAAGACGGAGTTTATATCACACGCAACGGTGGAAAATCTTGGACAAGCTTGGGTTCTACAAGTGCCACAGCTGGTATTAAAACAGTTGCAGTAGCTCACATGCCTACATATTCATCAACTGGAGAAATCTCTGGTTCATCTTTGGTTGCATTTATGTCCCACTCCATTTCAGGTTTTTCATACTGTTATGCTGAATCTGCCAAACCAAGTTGGAACAATGTATCAAAGGGAATCGCTTGTCTTTCAAATCTTACCCAGACAGATGAAATTGGTGATATCATCCCAGTTTTATGTGGCGCTGCAGACGGCTCATTGTATGTTGACCTTTATATCTCCCAGACTTACATTCCAAAAGTCTATCACTTTGATTGGAAAAACAAAAAAGCTGAACTGATTTATAACGGAGACACTGCAATCGAAACAAACGATGCTTTCTGTCAAATCAATGACACTCTCTATTACACCAGCTTGGGAGAAATCAAGGGTATGTCAATGGTTGATGGAAAACCGGTTGAACTTCCAGCCCGCTATTCATCTTGGAAAAAACGTATGTTCACAGTTCCAGGACTTTTGAATACCGCCTATGTTCCTCCAAAAACAACAGACTTGCCACAACCTTTGACCTTGAGTGAACTCTGGCTTTTGACTCCCGATGAATCAACATCACCTTACAATGATAAAATCACTGACAAAAAAGCGTTGTACATTTCAGCTTACCAAGTTCGTGAGCAGAAGGGTATAACAAAATATAGAAACCTTGTTAAGAAAAATAATTTGAACGCTGTTGTTGTTGATATGAAAGACGACAACGGACTTTTACGCTTCACTCCTAATTCACCATTGTTGAAAGAAAAAGGATATGTTACTGCATATAAAATGGACATTGATAAATTTGTTTCTGAATTCAAGCAGGACGATATTTATTTGATTGGACGTGTTGTTGTGTTCAAGGATAAAAATCTTGCAGAGTACGGCAATGGAAAATATGCAGTCTGGAATTCACAGTCCAACAGACGATGGATTGGTATCAAGTATTATGATAAAGATACAGGTGCCGCAAGTTATTACGACGAACATTGGGTTGACCCTTATTCAGAAGAAGTTTGGGAATACAATGTGGCAGTCGCAAATGAGTTGATTGAACGTGGATTTGATGAGGTTCAGTTCGATTATATCCGTTTCCCAACTGACGGTATAAATATGGGTGCCGCAAAATATAGGTGGCGGGATTCTGGAATGGACAAAGAAAGTGCGCTTATGTCATTCTTAGCTTATGCTCGTAAAAATGTAAAGGGACCAATCGGAATTGATATTTACGGTGCAAACGGTTGGTACAGAAGTGGAGCAAGAACTGGACAGGATGTGGAAATGCTTTCACAATATGTTGATGTAATTTGTCCAATGTTCTATCCATCACACTTTGAGCAGAACTTCTTGGAATCAAGTCCAGCAGTTGAACGACCATATAGAATTTATTTCTACGGAACTTATCGAAATACAGTTATCGGTAGAAATAAAGTTGTGGTTCGACCTTGGGTTCAAGCGTTCTACATGGGTGTTCGCTACGATGTAAAATATTATGACAAGGATTATGTTAAGCGCGAAATCTTTGGTGTCCGTGATGGTGTGGACAGAGGATATATGCACTGGAACAATAGTGGCGGAAACTATGATGATGTAAGCCCAGATCCAGGTTCAGCAAAATCACCTTGGCATGCGGATGAATCTGATTTGCAGAAAAGGATTCCAGCATTTAGTTCACCAGTTAGTGTGAAAGAAGAAAACAAAAGTCTGACATCTTTGGCTCAGCCTCGTGATTATGAAGCTGGATTTGAAGAAATGATTAGTGTTTGGGATTCTATCCTTTATCCACAGACTGATGAAACCCCTCTTGAATCAGAGAATTTGGTTTCTGAATCAAAAGTTGCTTTGACCACATCAAACTAAAAAAATGACAAACCTTGGTTATACAGCCGACGAACCAATTGCAGCAGTTGCAACACCTTTGTCACCTGGTGCGATTGGGATTGTTCGTGTAAGCGGAAAAAATTGTATTGAATTGGTTTCGAAAGTTTTTTCAAGACCAAAATCTCTTTTGTCGGCTGCAGGCAACACTCTTGTCTACGGTTGGATTGTTGATAAAAATGATCCAGCTGATGTAAAAAAAATTGATGAAGTAATGCTGGGCGTCTATCGTGAACCAAAGTCTTTTACCGGTGAAGAAATGGTTGAGATTTTTTGTCACGGGGGAGTCGCAGTAGTTACTTCAGTCTTAAATCTTCTTTTAAAAAATGGATTCCGACAGGCTGAACGTGGTGAATATACTTTCAGAAGTTACATCAACGGAAAATCTGATTTAACAAAAGCGGAAGCAATCAAAGAAATTATTGATAGCAAAACCGATGCATCTCGTGGTCGTGCTGCGGGGCGATTGTCTGGAAATATTTTTGAAGAAATCACGTCCATAAAAAAATCAATTATTGAAACCATTGCGGAAATTGAAGTCGCAGTTGAATATCCAGAGGATGAAGAAACCATTTCCAATTCCTTTGATACAGAAAAATTGGTGGATGCAAAAAATCGACTAAGGGCTTTGGCTGACTCTTGGAAAAGTGAGCGACTTTATCAGGATGGGGCAAGGGTTGTTCTGTGTGGAAAAACCAATGCAGGAAAATCAAGTCTGTTCAATGCACTGTTAAAAGAAGAGCGTGCAATTGTTAGCGATGTGGAAGGAACCACCAGGGACTATCTTGAAGCTTGGGCAAGTTTTGATGGTATCCCTGCGCGACTTTTTGATACAGCTGGTCTTCGAGAAACTGGTGATGTGATTGAAGCAGTTGGTGTGCAGCGAACAAAAGATTTAAGTGAAGAAGCCGATCTGATTTTGTATCTTGTTGATTCCACCCATGGTCTTATTTCAGATGATTCCGATTTTATCATGCAGCAAAAAATTCCAGTGATTTTGGTTTGGACAAAAACAGACAAGCCTGAATCAAAACCTATCGATGGGTTTTCTGAAAAAAATCTTTTTAAATCAATTGTTGAACTTTCATCAAAAACAGGATGCGGCATGGGTGAACTGTCCCAGAGCGTAAAAAAAGTTCTGCTTGAAAAAATTGGTCACGCTGATTCTGTTTCGTCACTTGGTTCTGAGCGACAAAAAAAATCTGTTGAAGAAGCTTTGGAAAGGGTTGAACATTCTCTTGTTGCAGTTGATGATGGTTATGCTTTGGATGCAGTTGTCCAAGATTTGGAAGACAGTTTGGATTCCCTTGGTGAAGTGACCGGCGAAGTAACCCCCGATGATATTTTGGAAAACATTTTTGCCAACTTCTGTGTGGGAAAATAAATAATTGTTATAAATAGTATTTACCGAAAAAGTGTTTTTCAGTGCTTTCTTTTTTTACTGTTATTATTTACGGCTTACAGCCGTGGTGTTTAATTGCCTGTAGCCAATGGGACTTTTTGTCAGGGAAGAAAGAAGCCCTACTCGGAAGTGAGCACCTCTCTTCCCGGCACCGTTCAAGGGGGTTGCCCCTTGAAAATCCCCATTGTTATTTATCGATGTCACTGAAAAAGTGTAAAACCTGTCATCCTGAACTAGTTTCAGGATCTCTAATT
>JAZUEV010000142.1:0-1523 GCA_045640345.1 Treponema sp. | reverse complement strand
CTATTGTCTCAACACGCCGACCGATTCTTTCACATCGAGGGGCCAGGTCGAAAAAAGAATCCATCTTATCCAAAAAAATCAGGGACTTTGATAGTCAAAAGCATCCCTGAAAAGTAATTTTGGAGATTCCGTCAATGTCATTTCGATACGGAATGGAGAAATCTCAAGAACAATTGTCTTTGTTTAGATTTCTCCACGCGGTTCCCTTGGTCGAAATGACATAAATTGTCTATCCCTTGGTTGGAATGACATAAATTGTCTATCCCTTGGTCGAAATGACATAAATTGTGTATCCCCTGGTCGAAATGACATAAATATCTATCCCTTGGTTGGAATTACTTAAATAGTGCTTACTGGAAATCTCGTAACTTTAAGTATTGGGGCATCTCGAAAAAATACTTTTCCTGTAAATACCATATAGTGACCTTATTTATTTTGGGACTGGATTTTTGATTCCTCTTTTTCACCAAGTCTTGTGCTGAAGTAGGTGAGCACTGCTCCAATCACCAAGGACACTGCACTTCCGACTATGACTCCAGTTGAATTGAATCGGTCAAGGGTTGGAAAGATGTTAACCGCCGACGCACAGATAAGACCAAAGATCACCGCATAAGAATGGTTTGGAACCTTTGACATTATGATTCTGATTATCTTTGAGGATGTGACAAGACCGATGACCAATCCAATTCCGTTTGGAATAAGATAGAGAAAAGATTTCATGAACAGGTTTGGGATGAACAATGACGGAATGCTTTTCATTATCACAGGATATACCCCCATCATCAAGTTTGCCAAAGAACCTGACACTCCAGGCACCAACATGGCGAATGCACCAAGGACTCCTGCGAAAAACAACTTCATCGTCAATTTGAAATCCTGTGGCGGTAGATTGCTTGTCATAGTCTCCGAATCGAATTTTCCTTCCAGGTGTCCTATAAAAATCAAAAAGGCGAAAGACACTATGACGCAGATCACCATGACGGCTATTTTTCCGGTGCTGAATTTTTTATTGTCCTTTTTCTGTACCATATAGTGGAATAGAACAGGAAGGCTTCCTATAATCAATCCAGTGAAAAAACAGTTGGTCTGGGTAGGAAATCTTTCATAGAGAATTGAAACCAGGTTGGCAAAAATCAGCACACCCAAAAGCATGCCGATTATGAGGGGTATCACAAATTTTCTATTTTTCCAGAGTCTTTTTATATTGAATGAAAAGCAGCTGACAAATTGGTCGTAGATGTTGAATATGGCGGCCATCGTTCCCCCAGACACACCAGGGATTACGTTTTCGACACCCATTACAAGACCGATTATTAAAGTTCTAAGTATATCCATGTTATCTCCATCTTGCCAAAGCGTTTTATTAGTCCCTAAAGATTTATCGGCATCTGCATGTTGGGGCTGTCTAAAAGCGTCATTTCCGAACTTGTTAGCCTTCGGCGGCTTAGCACGGAGTCTCCACACTGTATAGGGCATCCTTAAAAAATTATTTTTAAAGATGTACGGAATATTTCATATTCCTA
>JAZUEV010000141.1:0-4947 GCA_045640345.1 Treponema sp. | reverse complement strand
AAAAGATTGTCAAAAAATCAAGTGGCGGAACCGTTTCAGCATCTGCAAAGGAACTGGCTTTGGCGGGAAAGGGATTCTCTGAAGAGTCGGAAGGTGTCTACAAGGCATCCCACACAAATCTTAATTTCAAGCTTGTGGATTCCATTGAAGCATTGGTGATTTCAGAGTCCGACATGAAAAAGTTTTTAGTCGAAGGAAAACTCAAGGGGGCAGAAAATGAAGCTAAGTAAGAATCGATTTTTTCAGGCATTGATGATTTCCACACCCCTTATTTTTGGCTCCTGTGCCTTGGGTGACAGTCTTGTTGCAGAATTCAAGAATATCGGTAATGAATTTCTGGAAGACACTGGCATTGGGACTGTTGTTGAATCCATCTCCAAGCTGGCGGAAGATATCAGCACGGAAGACGCATACTACATCGGTCGTACAGTGGCTGCAAATATCCTCACAAACTACAATGTGGTCAACGACCGCGAAATGGAAATCTATTTGAACAAAATCTGTCAGGCATTGGTCATCAACTCCGACGACCCACTCCTTTACAATGGTTATCATGTAAAGATTTTGGACACCAGCGAAGTCAACGCTTTTTCAACTCCAGGTGGACACATCCTTATCACCAGGGGATTGATTAACTGCACACAGTCGGAAGATGCTTTGGCTGCGGTTATTGCCCATGAGATTGCCCACATCCAGTTGAAGCACAGTCTTTCATCAATCAAGGCAAGCAGATTCAGGGATACTCTCAACGCTTTTGGAAGTCTTTTTGATGACGAGGAAATGGAAAATGTTTCCGACGATATTATGAGCAACATGATGGGCAGCGGATTCTCTCAGGGACAAGAGTATGACGCAGATGAAGAAGCCCTTAAACTTATGGCCATGGCAGGTTACAACCCAAGAGCAATGGAAGATATGCTTACACTTATGAAAGACCACGAAAAAGTTGCTGGAAAATCAGGATTCTTCAAGACACACCCAAGTCCATCATCCAGAATGTACAATCTGAAAAATCTTTACAAGCAATACAAAGTGGACGACACAATGGATGCAAGAGTCAAGCGATATACTGAGGTCATGGATTAATGAAAGCAAACAAAAAATTAATCAGACTTTTGATAACAAGTGCAGGGACATTTGTTTTGGCCATGGCTCTACACATTTCCGGGGCTTTCAAGTGGACGGAAAACAAATCCTATGACATGCGTATGACCACCACGGCGGACCATTTTCAACCGTCGGAGGAAATCACATTGGTTTTGCTGGACCAGGACAGTCTTACTTGGGCAAGCCAGGAACTGGGATGGTCATATCCTTGGCCACGAGAGTCCTATGCAAAGATAATTGATTTTTTCAACAGAGCCAACGCTTCCTCCATCGCATTTGATATGTTGTACTCCGAACCCTCCATCTACGGTCCCGAGGATGATAAAATCCTTGGCGAGGCTTGCAAAAGATTTGGAAGGGTTGTGGAGACCATATACTTTGACGACAATGGTTCAGAGCCTGTCATTCCTGTAAAAGACATTGCGGAAAATTCAGCAATTTTGGGAACCGTCACCAGCGACCTTGACGCAGATGGAACTGCAAGACGAAACAGGTTCTACTACACTGAAAACAATGAATCATCTATCGCTTATCCTGGACTTTCCATTGCCAGTTTGATGATTAGCGACACTCTCCCGGATTTGGACACCATCCCAAAAGCATCCGACGGTGGAATGTATGTTAGATTCCAAAAGGATTTGACCAACTACATCCCCTACAACGCCAGAACAATCATTATGAGTGAAATGGCCATTGAAGAGGCTGAAAAAAATGGCACCACTGTTGATTTTGAAAACAGCGACGACCTTTTGGATCCTGCAATGTTCGAAGGATGCTATGTGTTCTTTGGACTTTTTGCTCCAGGACTTTTTGATATCTGCACAACCCCTATCACCACAAACTATCCTGGAGTCGGGGTGCACGTCTGCCAGATGGATACAATCCTGAATGAGTCTTATCTTTTTGATTCACCACTTTGGCTTACACTTATCATTGTCGCTCTGTCGGCTTTGGTCGGTTCGTTAATCGGAAGTTTTACAAATCAGGCAAAAGTCAGATTTGTGATTCTTGATGTATTGATTTTTTCAGTGGTCATAGCGGCATACATCTTCATAACGATTGGAGCATTTATTCCGGGACTTATCATGCCTTTCACAGCTCCTTTGTTGGCATTGGGAATTTCTTTTGTGGCATCCATGTTGGAAACCTATCTTAGCGAAGGAAAACAGAGGCGATACCTGAAGTCCGCATTCAAGCAGTACTTGAGTCCAACGGTTATTGATAATTTGATTGAGAATCCAGATTTACTGAAGCTTGGTGGAGAGAGACGTGAGATTACGGCTTTCTTCTCCGATGTCCAGGGATTTACTTCAATCTCAGAAAACATGACCCCTGAAGGAATGACCCAGTTTTTGAATCTCTACCTAAGTGAAATGTCCGACATCATTTTGGCCCACGGTGGAACAATCGACAAATATGAAGGGGACGCAATCATCGCTTTCTGGAACGCACCCACATTTCAGGATGACCATGCAAAAAGAGGTGTGGAAGCAGCCCTTGAATGTCAGAGACGATTGGTTGAACTTCAGGACCAACTGATGGAAATAACTGGCAAACCTGTAAAACAAAGGATTGGTTTGAACACAGGACTTGCGACGGTTGGTAACTTTGGTTCAAGAAACAGGTTCGACTACACCATGATGGGGGATACCGTCAATCTTGCATCCAGACTTGAGGGAATCAACAAGCAGTATGGAACCTACACCATGTGTTCAAAAACAACCATGGATTCAGCTATTGCTCACGGTTGCACTGTTGATTTCAGGAACGTGGGAAAGGTTGCCGTCGTTGGTCGAAAGGAGCCTGTTCTTATCTACAATCCTTTGACCCCAAGCGAAAAAGCCAATCTGTCCAACTTCAATAGCGATTTTGAAAAAGGCTACAGACTTTTTGAAGAAGGTGATTTTGTGGCAGCAAAAGAAGCATTCCAAAATGGTGCGGACAAGGATTCTGTTTGCTCTAAATATGTGGAAAAATGTGAAAGCCTGATTAAAAATCCACCAAGCAATTGGGCAGGATTCATTCAGGCGACAGAAAAATAAGTCGCAAGTCAAAAAATTGGGATGTCCAACACATTTGTCAGTCGGCAGTCAAACGTCTACATGGCAAATATTGGGCATCCCTTTGTATTTTAAACTTGCCTCTAAAGTTTGCAGATTCTAGGGACTTTCTATTTTACGGAAAACCATTCCCAAAAACATCTGCGAGTCCCTAAAAATTGCTATTTTTAGAGACAACTTTGAAAACAAGATGTTTTAATTCGTTGTATTTCAATGAATTAAAACTCTTTAGGAATATGAAATATTCCGTACATCTGTCCCTGGGAATGTAACAAATGGGCATCTCTTTGTGTTTTGATGTTCCCGAATCTTAATTTTCTGAATTGTTTTCAGCGTCCTTCTGTCTGATTTCCACACGACGAATTTTTCCACTGATAGTCTTTGGAAGTTCTTCCACAAATTCAATCATGCGAGGAATCTTGTAAACAGCCAGATGTTCCTTTACAAAGGTCTTGATTTCGATTTCCAATTCCTTTCCTGCTGTGTAACCCTTGTTCAAGACGATGGTTGCCTTGACCAACTGACCACGGCTGGAATCGAACACGCCAGTAACGGCACATTCCAAAACCGATGGATGCTGCTGCAAGACACTTTCCACTTCAAAAGGACTGATTCTGAATCCAGAACTCTTGATAATATCATCAGAACGACCGACAAACCAAATGTAACCGTCCTCATCATAATAGGCAATATCACCTGTGTCATATACAGGACCTGAGAGAGCCGCCAAAGTCTGATCCTCGTTTCGATAGTATCCACTGAAAAGTCCAATAGGTTTTCCTTTTTCCAAATGGATAACGATACGACCGGTCTGATTTGGAGGACATCTTTCGCCCTTTTCATCAACGATTTCTACATTATATCCTGGAGCAGGTTTTCCCATGGAGCCTGGTTTTGGTTCCATACCTGGGAAGTTGCCAGCAATGATAGCAGTCTCAGTCTGACCGTAACCTTCAAACATCTTGATTCCAGTCTTTTCGTAGAATTTGTTGTACACCTCAGAGTTCAAAGCCTCGCCTGCCGTTACACAATACTTTAAATAGGAAATATCGTATTTGCTCAAGTCCTGGCGAATCAAGAAACGATAAACCGTTGGAGGAGCACAGAATGTAGTAACCCTATACTGAGCAAGTTTCTTGAAAAACAGTTCAGGAGCAAATGTCTTCATGTCATAAACAAAAATGGCTGTACCAGCAATCCACTGTCCATAAATTTTGCCCCACACAGCCTTTGCCCAACCAGTTTCCGCTACACTCAAGTGAAGTCCATCATCCTGAACATTCTGCCAATACTTTGCTGTTACAATATGTCCCAGAGGATATGTGAAGTTGTGCATTACCATTTTTGGATATCCTGATGTTCCACTTGTAAAGTAAAGCAACATAGTATCATCATTATGGGTTGCCTTTTCACCACGAGGTCTTTCAAATTCGGCAGTACAGTCTTCCAATTCCTTGTGGAAATCAACCCATCCCTTTCTTGGTCCCTGAATTGAAACCAAAGTTTCTACAGAAGGAGACTTGATCATGGCTTCCTCAATATTCTGCTGAATCATTCCATCGTCCAAGGAAACAATCATCTTGATGTCGGCAGAGTTGTTGCGGTAAACAATATCCTCACTCAAAAGCTGAGTAGTTGCGGGAATCGCAATAGCACCAATTCTGTGAAGCGCCAAGATAATCCACCAGAACTCATATCTTCGTCTCAAAAAGAGCATCACCCTGTCGCCTTTCTTTATTCCCTTGGACACAAAAAAGTTTGCGGCACGTTTTGACCATTG
>JAZUEV010000140.1:0-6282 GCA_045640345.1 Treponema sp. | reverse complement strand
GAATATTATGTAAATATGATGGTTGCCTGGTATTTTGCAACAGCCCTCGCGAAACAATGGGACGCGGCTATTAAATATTTTGAACAACCAGTGATGGAAAAATGGACTCATAATAAATCAATTCAAAAAGCTTTGGAAAGTTTTAGAGTCAGCGATGAGCACAAGGATTATTTAAGAACACTGAAACTGTAAACCGTAAGACACTATTATCAGTGGCAATTTTTTTTGTGACAGGAACCAGCACAGGGGCATCCAATACATTTGTGACCTTTGCGTTTTTCTTTTACAATTTTTATAATCGCAAGAGTCACTAAAGCAACAATGATTACAAGAACAATTGCAGTCGCCATAAAATCCTCCATACAGAAAAACAACAATCGAACTCAATCAATTGTATTCAATCAGTTAAACCCAACCAATTGAATACAATCGAGTCTTTAATTATTTTAACCGTTAACCTTTGATGCGTATTCTTTTTTTACTTTTGCGTTAGCCCTCATGCAAAGGAATACACAAAGAGCTACACAAGCCAAAGTAAAAATCAATCCACCAACAAATCCATTTCCAAAAGCACCGGTCGTAAATAAAGTACCAAACTGGAACACAAGGAATCCAACAATAAATCCTGTTGCAATCATAAATCCAACACCTGCCCAGAACCATTTCTTGGATTTCATTTCACTCCTCATTGCACCCAACGCAGCAAAACATGGTGGAGTGTAAAGATTGAACATAAGATAAGCAAGGGCAGCAACTTTTGTAAGTCCCATAATCATTGCAACTTCAGAACCTGCTCCTTCAGCCAATTCCAATTCTTCAGTATCAATAAAATTGGTGATTGCAAAAACTGTTGCCAAAGTTCCAACAACATTTTCCTTTGCAATAAATCCAGTGATTGCAGCAGCGGCCAATTGCCAACAAGCCACACCCACAACAGGAACCAAAAGATAAGCAAAAGGTGAAGAAATCATTGCCAAGATTGAGTCCGAACCATCTTCCATTGCCACCTGGAAACTTGGTGTAAAAGCAGACATAATCTGGACGATCGTATTACACAACAGAATGATTGTACCTGCCTTAACAATGTAAGCCTTTCCACGTTCCAACATGGATTTAAGTGCAAACTTAAAAGACGGAGCCTTGTATTCAGGAAGCTCAATGATAAAGAAATTTTTTCGGTACTTCATTCCGTTGACTGCTTTAATCAAAAGTGCGCCCAACAAAATCAAGATGATTCCGACAAAATACATTACAGGTCCAACCCATGTGGCTTCAGGAAAAAATGCTCCAGCAAACAAAGCGATTACAGGAAGTTTTGCTCCACAAGGCATGAATGTACAAAGCATTGCAATGGATCTTCTTTCACGTTCATTCTTGATTGTTCGACAAGCCATGATTGCAGGTACACCACAACCAGTTCCAATCACCATTGGGATGACCGATTTTCCAGAAAGCCCCACCCTCTTGAATATTGGATCCAGAACAACAGTTGCACGAGCCATGTAACCACAATCTTCCAAAAGTGCAATCAAAAAATACATGACCATAACCAGAGGCAGGAATCCAACAACGGCACCTACACCACCAATGATTCCGTCCACCAGGATTGCATAGAGAATTGGATTTGCGTCAGCCATTTTTTCACCAACCCAATCCTTGAACATATCTATCCAACCGGCCAAAAGATCAGAAAGCCAAGTACCCAATGTGGACTGAGAGATATAGAAAACAAGCCACATTACGGCAGCAAAAATCACAAGCCCCAAAACAGGGTGAGTAATAAATCTGTCAATCTTATCGGAGAGAGATATTTCATTGATTTTTGTTTTTTTATTTTCCACCTGAGAGACAATGCGGTTAACAAATTCAAATCTTTTTCTATCTTCCGATTCCACTTCCTTTTTGTTTGTAAGATCTATCTGGGATTGAACATAAGGTGCCTTCTGATTTTTTCCCACCAAGGATTTTGCGGCATCAACAACTTCCTTCAATCCTTTTCCAGAATTCGAAACAGTTTTTACAACAGGGCATCCCAACTTTTCGGACAATTTTTTTTCATCAATATGTGTGTCCTTTTTTTCATTGATGTCACTTTTGTTCAAGGCAACAACAACAGGAATCCCCAGTTCCAAAAGCTGTGTGGTAAAAAACAAACTTCTGTTTAAATTTGTTGCATCCACAATGTTGATGATTACATCTGGATTTTCATTTCTGACATAACTGCTTGTAACACTTTCCTCGTTGGTGAAAGGAGACATGGAATAAGCTCCAGGCAAGTCCACTGCAAGAACATCGTCCTTCGTGTACTCTGATTTAATCCTGTACTCTTTTTTTTCAACGGTCACACCAGCCCAGTTACCAACATGTTCACTGCGACCAGTCAATGCGTTGAACATTGTGGTCTTCCCGGAATTTGGATTACCGGTCAATGCCAATCTCATATATTTACCTCCATTGTTTGTATTACAATAGTTAGCAGTAACTAACCCTAGGACAAATTTTTTTATAATTTTTTTTTGCTGATTTTTATGCTTCCTCTACTTCTATAACTTCTGCCAAATTTTTATCAATAGTGTAGCGAGCATCCTTTACAACAATGGTTATGCTATTTTTTTTCTTTGCAACAACAACAATCCTTTCGCCAGCATAACATCCAAGTGTAAAAAGAAAAGAACTAAACTCCTCATCATCAGTCATAATATTTTTTACAATATACTCTGTTTGAGGCTCAGCGTTTAACAATGACATAGTTTGCTTCCTTAAAGAGTTAACATCAACTAACATTGTTAATATACACTAACCGTTAGCATTAGTCAACTACTTTCAAAAAAAAATTTATAGGATGTTGGAAGCGAACATGCAGAATTGATTCGTGCCGATGAGGTACATACCCCGATGCTTGCGTTGAGGTTCATTCATTTTTTTTGAAATAATTTTTATCGCTCCTCAATCAGCATGGGTAAAAATTTTTTTACATATTCATCCCAAAATGTAAAATCATGTCCGCCTGGAGATTCAAGATAAATATGAGGGACATTTTTTTCTGAAAGGAATTTATGAAACGATCTGTTTTCTTCCAATAAAAAATCTTGTTCACCGCAGGCCATAAAAATTTTAGGCATACGTTTTTTATTTTTCAAAATTTCTTCAATCAAAATTTCTGGATTGTTTCGACTGTTTTCCAAATCCTCAAGTTCGCCAAAACATTCCCGATAATAATCATAATTTGCCATGCCATTGTCTTCACCTTTTTTCATTTTTGATGTGGAATGAATTATCAAAGCAGACGACAGGGCGACTGTTTTTCCAAAAGTTTCTGGATATGCAAAAGCTGTGTGAAGCGCTCCAAATCCTCCCATGGAAAACCCCATGACAAAAGTTTCGTCTGGAGATTTTGCAAGTCCAAAAGTTTTTCTCACATAATCAACAAGTTCCACTCCAACAAAAGTTTCATAATCGTGACCAGATGAAAGACCGTTCAAATAAAATCCATTTTCACCATTGGGCATGACCAAGGCAAAATTATAAAGCGTAGCAAGATTTTCTCCCACCCAATTTTCAGGACCACAACGATAGCCGTGCAATAAAAAAATCGTCCTCATTTTTTGCGACTTTTGTTCAGGCTTCCATTCATTTGAAAAATCGTTTGGAATAAATATTTTAAATTGCACTGGACGACGCAAACTGTTTGAATAAAAATCCACTGTGAATCTTGCCATGACGCACCTCAATTATTTATGAAACCCTTAAAAAGTATTGGGCATCTATAAAAAATACCACTCTGATATTTTTTACAGGTGCCCATTATATCTTGTATTTCCAATAATTGCAATTTTTTTGATATCAAAATTTTATTTAAAATTTGATTTTCTGTATTTTCAAAAATGTTTTTTTCTTCTATTATATATGCCATGAAAATCTTGAAATTTTTTGCAAATTTGATTTTGCTTAACACATTTATTTTTTTGCCAGTTTTTTCTCAGAGTGAAACTTTTATTCAGTTGCCGCCTGGTGTCAAAGAAGATATGCTTTCTGCTGACTATTGGATAAAAAAAATCGACGAACCAAACAAAGTCCGCATGACTACAAATGAAATTTTTGCTTGGAACAACAATGTATCCCAGTGCTACACTTATGGCGAAAATTCCTTTAGAGTTTTATCAAATATTAGAACGGAAGATAAAGTCATTTATGCTGATTATATCCGCAACAATATGCAGAGGCGAAATCCAAATTTGGTTTATTATAAAAAAGACAAACAGGGGAACGTTGTCAAGGTTTCGGAAAAAGATTACAAAAATTATTACAACATTATGAACTACTCTCCCCTTGGATCTTTTGAAACTGACTTCTCTTATGCCTACAATTCCAGTGGTAAATTGATTGCCCAGTCCTACAACAAAAAACAATACCTTTCAAGAAAAGCAATTTTTGTTCGCCATGGTGATATAAAACTTTTTCCAACTGATGAACGATTTTCACTATACAAAGATTATTGGTGGGATGACGAAAACCAGATGACCGGAGTTCTTATGAACGAACCTGCGATTGTGCTTTGGGAAAGTTCCGATAAAAATTGGTATTTGGTTCGCACTGCTTTTCAAACAGGTTGGACAAAAAAAGAAAATATTGCTTTTGTAAGCGATAAAGAATTTGAAAGATATTTTGATTATCCATCGCCAAGCCATGAAGATTTTATCACTATTACGGAAAATCATTTTAATGTTGACAGTCTAAGAATTTTGGATGACAATAAAACTCCTGTGCCAGAACTTTCCATGGGGACATATTTGCACATAAAAAAATGGAACCACCCAGGACTTACAAAAATCAATGACAACAGATTTCCTCACAGCTCTTATGTGGCAGAAATTCCAGTCAGAAAATCCGATGGAAATTTGGGATTCCGTTATGTGGAGATTCCTTATTCGGTTTGCAAAAGAGGATTGGTTCCTTTTACCCAGGCCAACACTTTAAAACTTTTGTTCAAATGTGTGGGAGACCTTTATGGTTGGGGTGGTCAGGAAAACAATCGAGACTGCTCCCAACTTTCCATGGAAGTTTTCAGATGTTTTGGATTTACATTTGGTCGAAACAGTGTGACACAAGCTGCCATGCCAGGAAAGACAATTGATTTTCACGACACTACGGATGAAGAGGTTTTAAATCTTCTCGAGGATATACCTGCGGGAACTGTCATGTATTTTAAGGGACATATTTTTATGTTCATAGGTTGGGACAATCAGAAACCATATTTCATAAGCGCGTCAGGTTCATATTTGGATAAAGAAAGAAATGAAATAAATGCCAACTCCGTGATCATCAATAATTCTGACCTTGTTAGAAAATCAGAAAAGACTTGGCTTGAAGTAATCACTTATGCAAAATTATTGGAGGGTGAACTTGATGACAGGTTTATCACTTTGAATCCTGATTGGAAATTTGCAGATTTGTCTGTTATAAATTCTGGACATGGAATTTTATACAAGGCAAGTGAAAATAGAAAAAATATAACCGTCGCTTTGAATGCAGGTCATGGAACTTTTGCGAACAATGAAAATGTTTTTTCTCATCCAGACAAATCAGAAAAATCCGATGGACAAAAATTTTCATCGGCCATATCCAAAGGCAATTCACTGAACAACGGATTTCTTGAAGACGATGTGAATTTAAAAGTGATTCATCTTCTGAAGACAAAACTTTTGAACAAAGGTTACGATGTGCTTATGGTCAGGGACTACACAAACACAAGCCTTGACAATGTTGCCCGAACCGTTATTAGCAACAACATTGCGGACATACATATTTCAGTCCATTTTGATTTTGACAATTCTTCAAACGGTGGAATCTATTTTTGTTCCATACCAGAAGATTTGAAAAAATTTGTCCATGTCGAAAAACATTTTGAAAAAAGTAATTTCCTTGGCGAATGTCTTTTGCAGGGACTTGAGGATCAGGGATATAAAATAAAAGGCAACGGAAAATTACCAAGAGATTTGGTGCAGAACGCTTACAGCACAATTCCTACTTGCACAATTGAATTGGGAAACCAAAACAGCAACACAAGTTTCGATAATTTAAACTCCCGCGCCAATGGACTTTTGAAGGGAATAGAAAATTATTTTTCAATCATAAAAAAAGATACAGCGGAAGAACTGGAGATAAATTTAGACATGGAAGAAAATATAGAGGAGATAGAAGAAGGAATAAGCGAGAACATTGAAAAAGTTATAGCAGAAACTATCGAATAAAAACCTCCAGTAAGTCGGAGGCCAAGCGGTC
>JAZUEV010000139.1:0-2133 GCA_045640345.1 Treponema sp. | reverse complement strand
ATAGTCCATAGTTTCCTCCGTGTGTAACTTTGAGCGGTTCACACTCAGATTCTATGGATTTTTTTATCATCTTTCCACTTCCGTAACTGCAAAGCTTTTGCTGTCCACCACCAGAGGTGGTGGTTTACTAAAGTTAATTAAGTCTGAGCGTTATGGTCTGAATTGGATTGACGTTCCCGAAGCATTTGAAAAAGAAAGCGAAAACAAAATCCCTGTGTTAAAGGAAGTAAAAGAAAAGGCGATAAAAAACAATGACGGAAAACCCACACACATTTTGATTGAAGGCGACAATTATCATGCCTTGAAGTGTCTGAACTATACCCACGCCAGAAAAATTGATGTGATTTATATTGATCCACCCTACAACACAGGAAGCGATGGATTTATTTACAAGGACGCAAGATTTTTGGAACAGTATCCCGATGGAACAACAATTCCAAAAGAACATCCATTGCGCCACAGCACGTGGTTAAGTTTTATGAGCAAAAGATTGAAGCTTGCAAAAAATCTCCTCAGCGAAAAAGGAGTGATTTTTATAAGCATTGATGATAATGAACAAGCGAATTTAAAATTGCTCTGTGATCAAGTTTTTGGAGAAGAGAATTTCGTTGGGAATTTTCCCAGAGTAACTAAAAAAGGAGGAAAATCATCAGAAGTAATTGCAAAGAATAATGATTATGTTTTGATTTATTCAAAAAGTGATAAATATTTATTAAATCCCTTTGAACATAATGATTCAGATTTTAAGTATAAAGATGAGTTTTTTGAATCTCGTGGTTTTTATAAATTGAATCAAACTTTAGATTACGATAGTTTACAGTATAGCTCAAATCTTGATTACCCAATAGAAATTAATAATGAAATTTTCTATCCAGGTTCTTCTAAAATAGAATACGAAAATAGAAAAAATGGAAATCATAAGAGAGCTGATTGGACTTGGCGATGGTCTAAAAAAAAATTTGACTTTGGTTATGAAAATGGATTTATCGTTGTAAAAGAAAGCAAAAATGGAAAAAGAATCTATACAAAAACTTATCAGAATGCAACTATTCAAGATTTGTTTGGAGAATATAAAATTATATTGAAAAAACGAACCGCTCCTATTTCAACCTTAAAACTTATAGAAAATGAATTTTCTAATGACAATGCAACAAAAGATATTTTTGAAGTTTTTGATTCAAAAATTTTTGATTATCCAAAACCAACTTCATTAATAGAATTTGTAGAAAAACTTGCTTCCTCAAAATCATCCACCATCCTCGACTTTTTTGCAGGCAGTGGCACAACACTCCACGCAACAATGAAACTCAATGCAGAAGATGGCGGCAACCGTCAGTGTATTCTTGTTCAACAAAAAGAAACGTATTCCAATATTTGTGAGTCTGTCACTTACGAAAGAAACCGTCGAGTTATCCAAGGCTACACCAATTCAAAGGGCGAAAAAATTCCTGGATTGGGCAATTCCCTTAAATATTACAAAACAGATTTTATCGGTGAACATTCGGAAAGATTTGCAAGCGATGAAGACAAAATCATTCTGGCACAAAAAGCTGGATGCCTGATTTCATTATGCGAAAACACTTTGGAAGAAATCAAAACAAACGAATATTATCAGTTCTACACGGACGGAAAAAAACTCACTGCAATTTATTTTAACGAAGACCCAGAAATGTTCCCAGACTTTGTTGAAGACATTACAGAAATTTCCATGAACTCAACGGCCACACACAAAACCACAGTCTATGTTTATTGTGAAGGAAATCCAGAAATCTATGAAAATGAATTTGATGATTTAACTGACATTGAAATCAAGGCAATCCCCCACCCAATCTTGCAGATTTACAAAACTTTAAACGATTCACACTAGGGGATGAAGTCCAAAAGATTCCGAAATGAATTCACAATGACATCTGATTGTCCTGTCATGCTGAACTTGTTTCAACATCTCTTGATTAACAGTCACCTTGTTGATTTTGAGATTCCGAAATGAATTTACAATGACATTTGATTGTCCTGTCATGCTGAACTCGTTTCAGCATCTCTTGATTAACAGTCACTTATTTGATTATGAGATTCCGAAATGAATTCACAATGACATTTGATTGTCCTGTCATGCTGAACTTGTTTCAGCAT
>JAZUEV010000138.1:0-5334 GCA_045640345.1 Treponema sp. | reverse complement strand
TTTTTTCAAGGGCGTTGCCCTTGGACTGTTTTTCCAAGTATGCTTGGAGGGTTTGTCAGAAGGGAAGGACATCCTTTACGAACGAGCGTTTCTCCCCTAAGTACTCCAATTTTTTTTGCAAGCGTTGGGTTGAATTGCTCTACGAGTTTTATTGTTACAATTAATCGTTGTTACTCTACTATTAAAAATTTTCTTGATTATCTATTTGAGATTTCAACTTTTTTGTCAGGGGATTGTTTGAGTCGGATTTTTGATAATAGGAATGAAAAAATTTGGGTTTTATAAATAAATATGGACACCCCTGTTTTTTGAGATGTCCACAAGTTTTTAGTCACAGATTTTTCTGAATCTTTCGTACAAAAGCACACCCGCTGCCACCGACACATTCAAGCTGTCGATTTTTCCGCAGGTGGGGATGGAAATTATCTGGTCGCACTGTTGTGACAAAAGTTTTGCCATGCCATGACCTTCGCTTCCCATGATTATGCAAGTCTTATCAGCAAAATCAACTTTGGAAAGAGTCGTTCCACCCGCATCAGCTCCGTAGATCCAAAATCCAGCGTCCTTCAGCATCTGAACCGAGCGAACCAAATTTGAAACCACAGTGTAAGGCACCCAAGCGCTTGCTCCTGCTGAACTTCTTGCAATAACAAGGTTATCCTGAACATCGGATGAAGAATGTCGTTCTGGAATCACCATGAGATTTGCTCCGAATTGGTCGCAGGAACGGAGAATCGCACCAACGTTATGAGGATCAGTTACTGAATCCAGCACAACAACCGTTGCTTTTGGAGGACAGTCCTTTATCCACTGATCCAACTGAACCACATTGGAGGCTCTTTCTTTTTCACCATCGGCTTGCAGGATAATTCCCCTATGGTCCTGGGCTGTCTGTGGCAAAGTCTTTACCATTGAATCCAAAACATCTGGAGCCACCTGCTGACAATCAATACCGGCACTCTGGGCTTCCGACAGAATCTTCTTGATGCGAGGTCCAGGCTTGGAATAAAGAACCGTCAACTTTACTGAATCAGTTTTTTTCTGGGAATACTCTCTGACTCTTTCTTCCACCGCATGAAAACCGGTATAAATATTTATTGCCATCGTTTAGTTTTTACCACAGCAGTTCTTGTATTTTTTACCGCTACCACAAGGACAAGGCTCGTTGCGTCCAACCTTTTTACCTTCACGGACCACAGTTGTAGGACGGAGGAGACCTTCACTATAGAGCCACTCACCGTTTACCTTCCTGAATCCACCAATCTCGTGATGGATGTCGCGGATGTTCTTCTGTGTATATGTGGCTTCAAATTCAACAATACCTTCGTCGTCATTTTCTCCACCCTTTTCAGTGCGAAGAATCTTGAGTCCATGCCAAACGCTTTTGTTTGACCAATCTTCGGTTGCCTTTCTGTCGATTTCAGCAATCTTTTCACCGGATTCACAAGTGTTGATGATAAAATCAATATTGTGAACAACGTAAGCGGTGTAGCGAGCCCTCATCAAAGCTTCCGCTGTCTTTGCCTTTTCTGCGCCACTCAAAAGAGGAGAACAACACTCCCCGTATGTCTTTCCACTGCCACATGGGCATTTGTCTGTTGCTTTTACTTCATTTTCCATAGTAGAAAAATTATAGCAAGAAAACCGTCCATTGTCCACCATCAACTAACCAAGTTGCAAAAATGAATTAGGTGTCTCTAAAATTTTGATTTTTTCCCAATTCTAAACAGACTCTCTTGAAACAATCTCCACAGGAAGGACTGAGTTTTTTTGATAAGGACCTGCGCAAATCATGTCAACAGCACTTTGACCTATTTCCTGCAAATGGATATCCATGGTGGTCAATGGAGGATTTGTAAATTTGGAGATTTCAGAATTCCCCATGCCCATAATTGCAATATCTTGAGGGATTTTGATATTTTGTTTGTTCAAGAATGAAATAAAACCTGTGGCGATTTCGTCCGACCCACATATCACACTTTTAGGCAACTTTTTTTCATGGAACAACTCTTTGGCAATCTCATATCCATTTTCCATTGTTCGGGCTGGAACCATAATCATTCCGTCAACATTAAGACCATTTTTTTTCATGGCATCCCTTATTCCTGACAGTCGTTGATCAGCGGGACCTATATATGCAATCTGTGTGTAGGCTCTGGCAAAAAGATAATCCACAGCTGATTTACCGGAACCATATTTATCAAAAAAAACACAAGGAAAAAGTGGAGTTGACCATTCAACACATACAGTATTGGGCATCCTTGAGCGAATCTTTTCTATTATGATACCGTTTTTATCATCATCGACTTCTTTTGCAAGGTCCAATAAAATCAAGCCGCCGATTTCGTCCTGATGAATCAATTGGTTAAAAATCACAGTGTCGGACAGTTCATGGAAAAATCTGATATAATGGATTCGACATTTTTTTTCATGGGCAGCAGTGTGGAGAGAAGCAATGATTTTTGCATAAAAGGGGTTGGAAAAAACTTCGGGACTGGAAACCACAAGACCAATTTGATGTGCCACATATTCATCAATTCCCAGACGCAGTTTCTGTGCAGAGATATTTGAATGATAACCTGTTGCATCGATGGCATCCAAAATCTTTCGTTTATTCTCCTCGGACACAAAACGAAAGTCCCCATTTATAACAGAGGACACCTGGCTTTGCAAAACTCCCGCCATGGACGCAATATCTTTTTGAGTGATTCTTTTTTTCTTCTCCATTACCAAAACCCAAATAATTTTCTTCTATTATATAGTCAATATCCAATGATTGCAAATATGATTCGTGCCTTAATTGAAACCACCTTTATGATGATTGATTGGAGATAGCATGATGACCGGTTGGTAATAGCGATAAAACACATAGTGGGCAAGTCGCAAACGGATTTGTTTGTGGTTAACGCCCCTTACGACCCTTGATTGAGGTAACTGAAAAAGTTTTGTGGTGGTTGAGCCTGTCGAAACCACATTTATGATGATTGATTGGAGATAGCATAACGAACGATTGGTAATAGCAAAAAAACACTAAAACTCGCAATGATTGATTTAAGATTTTTTCACTTTTTTTGCAAATTTAGGGCGATTTTTATTTTTTAAAGCACGACGCAAGCCTTCTGCGAAGTCTTGCTAATGAGTTTTAGTTTGTCCGTAGTCCGCGTCCATTTTTTTTGTTTCACAAAAAGACGCAAGCCTTCTGCGAAGTCTTGCTAACGAGTTTTTGTTTTGCCACCAGAGGGTGTCAATTTTTTGTTTCACAAAAAAACACTAAAACTCGCAATAATTGATTTAAGATTTTTTCACTTTTTTTGCAAATTTAGGGCGATTTTTATTTTTTAAAGCATATATATATAGTGGGGGGAGAAAAAAATTGAGGTGTGAAATGAAGAAATCTTTTCTTGGACTGATTTGTGGATTGTTGTTTTCTGCATGCAATGGCGGGTTTGGTTTAAATACTGGAATCGCTAGTGCTGAGGAACTTTTTGTGGTGAACTGGAATGTTCAGACTTTTTTTGATTCAACAAAAGATGGATGTGAATATGAGGAATTTCTTTCCAGCAAGACATGGGGCTTGGAGGCTTACACGGAGAGGTTGAAAAAACTTGCGTCTGCCATAAAAATGTTGGATGCCGATGTTTTGGTCATGGAGGAAATTGAAAATGAAAATGTCCTTCACGATATCTCCAATTTTTTAGCTGGAGAGTGGAATCAGAAAAAGATTTATAGATATGCTTGTTTTGCAAAGGAAAAGGACGGTGCTATAGGCTGTGGAGTTTTATCACGGTATCCTCTTGAAAATCTCAGCCCCCATGCCTTGGATATTCGAGTGTCCGACCAAATGCCAAAAATGAGACCGTTGATGCAGTTGACTGTTAAAAAAGGTGAAAAAAATTTGACACTTTTTGTGAACCATTGGAAAAGCATGAGCGGTGGGGAAGCTGAGACTGATTTTTGGAGACTGTGGCAGGAATCGGTTTTGAGTAAAAAAATCCTTTCCCAATTGGACAAAGGGGATGCAATCTTGGTTTGTGGTGATTTCAACAGGGATATTCAGACATTTAAAAAATCCCGTCGTGATGATTTAATTCTGTTAAGAAATCAGGCGGAATTTGATTGCGACGAAGGTGTGGAAGTTCTGTCCCCTTGGTTTGATGAAAAAATGGACTTAATAAATCCTGGTAGTTATTTTTTTGAAAATCGATGGAGCAGAATTGATAACTTTTTTGCTTGCGGTCTTGCCGAGATAATTGATTTTTATCCAGCGACCAATGGACCTTGGTGTAATGAAATAAATTCCATCCCCGATAAATATCAAATCTGGAATGGACAGGGATATTCGGACCACTTGCCAATTTGCTGCAGAGTTTGCTTTTAAATACTGGAACTTCAAAAATAAG
This sequence comes from Treponema sp., assembly GCA_045640345.1. GTDB lineage: Bacteria > Spirochaetota > Spirochaetia > Treponematales > Treponemataceae > Treponema_D. Next base: position 934 of record JAZUEV010000138.1, on the reverse strand, counting down.
GGAATCTTTAGTATTTACTGAAATTCCCGTAACCTTTTATCGTAGTTCCCATCTATAATGTGGTAATTGATTTAGTTTTTTTCAGATGCTAGAATTATGATATGGGCATCCCTATAATATTTTAGAGGTTTCCACATCTTTAAAAATTTTTTGAAGACTCCCAATAATGTGAGGTAGCATGAACGATACTGGAGATTTTGTCCAAGAGTTTGGAAAGGATTTTACCTTGTCCTTGGAAAATTTTAGGGAATTGTTTTTTAAAAAAAGTGACAATGGAATCGGTATACCTGGAATTTTGGCTATCATCATAGGTGCTTTGGCTTTTATAATTGTGGGAAGTTTGGTTCTTCGCTTGATAAAATATCTTTTTGGGCGGAAAAAACGTCTTTTGTCCGAATCCAGATTTTTATCGGTCAAAAAATATGTGCTAAAACAGAAAATGGAGGATATCAATCAGGAGCAATTGGAACAACTGATTGATAAAGGTCTGGAACTTATGAAAAAAGTTGACAAGTACACTGGTCGAAATTATGGAACGGATGTACCTATATTGGTTTATAGAATTTCCAACCAGATGAACTTGGGTAGCAAAAACTCTTCCATTTTTTTCATAGCATCATTTTTTTATGATTGCGGATTTCTGGAGATTCCACAGGAGCTTTTTTGGGGGGAGATTCTCAATCGAAAAGAAAAAGCCATGTTCAAAAAGCATGTGATAACTTTCCAAGACCAGCTTCCTTCCATTCCAAAGGGAATTTATGATGAAGTCTTTAATGCTTGTTCCTTTCATCATGAGAATTTTGATGGGACTGGTTATCCTGAAGGACTATCCGGTGAAAATATCCCTATGGTTGCAAGAATTATCCGAGTGGTAGAAAGTTATATGTCATTGACCTCCAAGCAATCCTATCATCGTGGACTGTCAAAAAAAAGG
>JAZUEV010000137.1:0-4474 GCA_045640345.1 Treponema sp. | reverse complement strand
GCTCACAGAACGACATGGCTACGATCCGACTTCTTTTTTTGTATAAATCAATACACATAATGGCGACCACAAAATTGAAGTGGCGTTATTTTAAAATCAATTTGTACAGATTGAATACAAGAAAATATAATGATGAATGGTTTGAGTGTGAAATGCACGAGCCATGCTTCAGGTTGATAATAAAAGACTTGATGAAATCCCACGGTCTTGAAAAAGAATATGCGGCATTAAAATTGAAATGTGCAGGTAGAAATATGCAGGTCGAAAAAGCGAAGGAAGAATTATTAAAATCGGTTATGAAAAAAAATGGGGACATATAAAATGGGGTCCTCTGAAAAAGTAAAAACGTCATTCCAAATTTGATTGGGGCTCTCTAAATATAAGATATACTTATAATTAGATAGATGCTGAAATGACTTCAGCATGACAAAATGGACTTTTTCAGTAACCACTATGAAATGTAACCTTATTTTATAATCTTGCGATGATGTAAAAGTCAACGCAAAAAAATTGGAGGAATATATGGAATACAAAGTTGTGGAAGTTAATTCTGGAATGTGCACAGGAACAATGCGAGGAAATGCAATTCAGGCAGTGATTAATCAATATGCAAAGGCTGGATGGAAGTTTGAAGGTTGGAGTAACATCATTGGACGAAGTTGCTGTCAGCCTGAATACAAATTCGTTGTCTGCTTTTCTAGGGAAACAGATGAAGAAGATGGCTCTGATGAGGATTCAGAAGTTGCACTTGAACCAGTAACAATCAATGGAAAAGATTTTGTGAAAAAAGAAGGCTCGGAAGAAATCTTGTGTCCTGAATGTAATGAACCAATCGAAAATCCAGAGACTATAAAATTCTGTGGAAGTTGTGGCCATAAATACGAGTAGCAATTGAATAATTGTTTTTTATATAAATGTTGTTTTATTACGGAGGATAAGTATGATTTGTCCAGGTTGTAAAAAAGAAATTCCTGATGGAAAAAGTTTCTGCACGGAGTGTGGATACAAGTTTAATAATGTTTCAAAAGAAAAAATCGTAAAGAAACCAAAAGAAAATTTTAGCGAGGAAGTGACAAACGATTGGAACCGTCTCATAAAATTTTGGTTCATCTTGATGGGACTGTCGCTTGTTACACAGACTTTGAATTTGTTTGCTTTTAATGACAACAATCTTACGGTTTTAAATATTGTTTCCCTTGCAATGGCCGTTGCGTCTGGCATTTTTGCAATCGTGATGATTTTTAAAAATAAGCTGAACATAAAAAATGCAATTATTTTTGGATTGGCAGAAGTTGTTGGATTGTTCCCGATTTTCGCATCCATAATTGTAAGCTTAATTGCAGATGAAGATGGTGTTTCGTGGATTTTTGATAATCCTTCAATTTGGATTACATTTGGTAGCACAGTGCCGTTGGCGATTGTTTGGGCATTAATATTTGGTGGAATCAATCAAAAAAGATTCGGAGAATTTAAAACAATTAAGCTTTCTCAGAAAAACAAAAAGGCTGTTATCATTGCATCAATTGTTCTTGCAGTTGTGTTTGCAGGAATGTTCGGAGCTATTAAAATTAGAAAAGCCTTTGAATCTGCAAAACAAGAAAAGTATTTGGCTGAACTTGAGGAACAGGATAGGAATAAATATGAAAGTCTTGAAGGATATGTTTTAACAGACCGCATTGGACAAAAATTTTATTTCTTTGACGACATGCATTGTTTCGTTAATAATTATTATTGCGAATATACATACAACTATAAATCTAGAATCAGTGAAAGTTCTGTAGATCTTGGAGTTGGAACTGATAAAGCTAAAAATCAACTTTCAATATTTGTATCCTTTGAAAAAATGTCTCAGGAAGAAATCGATTTATATTCAAATGATTTGAAAAGAGCTCTTGAATACAATGAAGCAAACAAAAACTCATTTGAATCCCATACGGAAAAACATTCAAACTATAGATTCGATTATTCGGCCACAAGCTATTTGACGGAGAATCTTAGTTCTGGAACAGTTTATTATCGACCAAGCAATTTGTCCAGCGAATTTGGAACACCATGGGTACCTGAAAATAATGGCAACAAAGGAATTGGAGAAAAAATTGTTTTGAAAGGACAGTGGGATAATCATCTGTGCTTGGCATTGAGAAACGGATTCCAATCTTCAACCAAGGCTGACATGTATGAAAAAAATGCAAGAGTGAAAAAATTAAAAATCACTTGCAGCGAATCTGGAGAGTCCCTTGTGACAAATGTTTCAGACGACAAAAATGTTCAGTACATAGATGTGAGAGCCATACTCCCACAGGAGGATATGGGTAACATAACTTTGGTCTTGGAAGTAATGGAAGTCTACAATGGAACAAAGTACACCGACTTGTGCATAGATTCAATTGTTCCATATTTTCTTGTTTTCTAGAATAGTATTCATTACATCATAAATTGTCAAAAACGACAGGAAAGGGTTAAATATATTTTAGGGCTTGAATTGATTTTCAGGCCCTTTTTTTGTGTGTTCAATTTGCCCAAAAGAAGCACATCAAAATGATGTGGTGAAAAAAAAGATGAACATCACGTGGTGATGTGGTGGGTGTGGTAGAATATAGGGTGAGGGATTGATATAGATTTTGGAGGAAAAGATTATGAAAAGCTGGTTGTTGATTTTGGTGGCACTGTTGTGTGTGAGCCTTTCGTTTGCTGATGTAATAAAGGTAAAGGAAGATGCAAACCTTCGAGACAGGCCATCTACAAATTCTAACATTGTTAAAGTTGCAAAGGCTGGAGAAAGTTTTACAGGTGAGATTTGTCAGGAAAATACTGATTGGTATCAGGTTTCTGTAAATGGAGACACTTGTTATATTAGCAAGTCATTGGTAAAAGTCACCTCGGAAAGTACAGGTGATGAAAGTGCTGACATCGAATGGTTTTATGTCGTATGGATTCTTTCTGCAGCACTCTATGGAATTTTGTTTGTCATAAATCTTATTATGGCTTTCTTAGATAAAGATGGTGCAGGTTTAAGAACTATTTGCTGTTTTGTTTCTGCAGCATTCATAGTAGCATTGATAGTTCTTTACGGCAATGGAATGAACACCCAACTTTTGATTGTCAACATTGTTTTTGCTGTTGCATCAATTATAATGGCAATTATTCATTTCAAAAATAATTGCAAAGCAAGCGGCACACTAGAAACCATATTGAATTTTGCAAATATAATTTTATGCTTGATTCAAATTGTATCGGGAGTTATAGCATCAATTTCTGGAATTTTAGCTTTGGTTGGTGGTATTTTCTTTGGAAAAAAAGGAATGGACGAATAATGATTAGGAATTTGAAATATTTTCTTCTTGCACTTTTAGCGTCGGTTTTATTTAATTCATGTTTTGTTGTTGAAAAGCAGAATGTTGAAACTTCAGCAAAAGAATCGTATTCATCGACTCAGCCTTCTGTTTCGGAAGTTCGTAGTACAAGTGCATCTACTGAAACAGATTTAACTGATTACAGTTATTTGGATGGATCTTGGTACGAGGATACTCTTCACGAAAAATCTAATCTAAGAGATTATTTTTATCGTATTAAGGGTAATCAGATAAGTGTTGTTGATAAAAAGCACAACAAAAAAGAAACATTCTTTGGTTTTAAAATTTCAAATGGAAAGGTTACAATTTCTTCAAAAGGAGAAGATTCTAAGAAAATCGCACCTGGAACTTATCCAATTTCCATAAAAAGCGAAAACCAATTTACAATATCTTTTGCAAAGCCAATGTCTTTCATCAGAAACACTTATGCCCATAATCAAGCGGAAGCGTTTGTAGAAAAAGCGACAGACATTTCTCTAGGAGCAGGTGCAATATCAGGACTTTCCGGTGCACTTGATATGGGAGTGCAAATAGGTATTGATGCAAAAAACGCTGAGTATGCGAAGGCAATCGCAGAAGCAGAAGCAGCCCTTTTAGCACTTCCTATTGCACCCATACCGCATTTAATAAATCAGCACATGGCAGGAAAAACAAATGATGTAGGAGTTCACTATAATTGGAAAAAAATAGAATATCAGGGCAAAGACTATAGAGCTGTTTTTCCAGAATTTGATCCTGCATACGCTACAAATTTGCCAAATGATTTGTTGCTATCCACGGATAAAGATCAATTTGCCTATTGTAGTAACCAATTGTATAATGCAATTCAAAATGATAAAAAGTTACGGACTAAATTTTCAACTGAACAAATTGAACAATTAAGTTATGGTTGGACTCCTGATGGTTATACATGGCATCATAATGAGCAAAAAGGTGTAATGCAGTTGGTGGATTCATATCTACATGAAAATTCTAGACATACTGGAGGTAGAGCGATTTGGGGTGGTGGCGGCGAAAACCGTAAATAATGAGGTGCAAGAATGGAAATTATATGGAAATTTAATAAATCTATAACAATAGATGAAATAAATTGCTTTGAAAATGAACAAAATGTTAAATTA
>JAZUEV010000136.1:0-2697 GCA_045640345.1 Treponema sp. | reverse complement strand
TATATAAAAATTAAATTGATTTTATGAAAATTTTAATAGTGACTTTTATACCAAGTCATAGGAATCTATGTACAGGAACATCTATAAAGTTTTTTCGAGATGAACTATAACCAAATTTCACAACAAAACGAGGTGCAAATGAGAAACTACAAGAACTTCAAATCGGTTATCTATTGTCCAGTTGGATGGGTCACAAAAGTTACTGATGCAGATTTGGAAAAAGAATTTGAGTTCTTCCAAAAATATATTGGTGTAGATAAAGTTTATATTGAACCATACCGATCCGGAGAACTTGCAACAAGGGAGCAGCTTGTTAAGCTCAAGACTTTTTTTGAATCAAAGGGCGTGGAAGTGGCCGGTGGATTTACAACTACAACAACTTGGCGCGACATTCCTGGAAAAGAGTACAAACGCCAAAGACTTTTTGAAACTTATTGTTTTACTGATAAAGAGTTCAGAGAAGAGGTCAAAAAAAATATTGAGTTCACTGCTTCGATTTTTGATGAAATCATTTTGGACGATTATTATTTTACAAATTGTTCTTGTGATGATTGTACCAAGGCAAAGGGTGATAAATCTTGGATGCAGTATCGTCTGGATTTGATGAAAGATGTGAGCCAAAATGTTGTGGTTGGTCCTGCAAAAAAAGTCAACCCAAATTGCAAAGTGGTTATCAAATATCCAAACTGGATGGAAAGTTATGCGGAGACTGGCTACAATCCTGGTGAACAGAAAGACATTTTTGATGGAGTCTACACTGGAACCGAAACCCGCAATATGATGGACCAGGACCAAAATCTTCCAAGGTATCTCTCATATTCATTGGTCCGATGGATGGAAAATCTTGCGCCTGGTCGTAATGGTGGTGGATGGTTCGACGCATATCAGTGTTATCCAATGGAAGCATATTTGGAGCAGGCATATTTGACAGCTTTTGCCCAAGCCCATGAACTGATGATTTTCTGTTGGCCTTTGGTTTACGACCATTATTTTGTGCCCACACTTGGTTTCCAGATGAAAAAAATCGACGAACAGATGTCAAAGGTTGGAAAATGTGTGGGTCTTGCAGAATATCATCCAGTTAATGCTCAAGGCGAAGACCATCTTGCTGATTACTTGGGTCTTTTGGGAATACCATTTGAACCAAATCCAAATTTTCCTGAAAATGAAAAAGCAATTTTCTTTACCGCCGCATCCTGTGCAGATCCAAATGTCATGGATAAATTGGAAAAATATGTCCGTGAAGGTGGTCACGCAATTGTCACCAGTGGATTTGTAAAAATCATGTTGGGAAAAGGAATCGAGCAGATTACATCAATCCGTTATAGAGATAGACATTTGACTCCAAGTCATTATCAATATCATTCTCGCGACAGTTGGGAAGAATACAAAACCCCTGCCATAAAGGAAATCCTTTTTCCATTGATGGAGCATCGAAACAATTCCAGTTGGATGTTGCTCAAAGGTCAGACCGAAGAAAAAAATCTTCCAATTTTGATTGAGGATACATACGGTTTAGGACAGATGGTGACTTTGGTTGTGCCTGACAATTTTACTGATTTGCAATATCTTCCAAAAGAAGTCCTTAATGCAATCCGTCGTGAGTTCTGCCAAAAACTTCCAGTACATATTGAGTGTGGAAAAAATGTAGGACTGTTTTTGTATGACAACGACACGCTCATCACCTACCCTTATGAATATTTGAACGAAGGTCCACAACCATGTTTCATTCATGTTAAGGGTGATGCAAAAAAACTTGTGTCCCTGAACCGACAGCACAAAACCGAACTGGAACCATACCAGATTATCCCTGAAAACAAATGGCAGCACACACAAAAGGAAACTGTTTTCAAAATCGAAACCAAGCCAGATGTTTTTGATTTCTGGAAAATCCAGCGATAAAATCTTATTGATAAGATTAAATTGATTAAATCAGCATAATTAAATCAACAAGGACTTGTCGAAAGGCAGGTCCTTTTTATTTTTTGCAGTCTCAAAATCCACGACAAATTTGAAAATCATTTCATTAAAAATTTTATTGATTTTTAAAACATAAAGACTCGTTCAATGCCCAGGATTTTATCAATCTGAACATCCTTTACCATATTCATCTGCTCGACTCTTTTTTTTGTGAACAAATCATCGTCCTGAACAACAAGTTCTATGTCACGACAGATTTTTAAGTCAGCAAGAATTGAATCAGTAAGAAGTGCTTTTGCCGGAGAAACATAATTGCTTCCAAGAACCGGTCCCCTGTCCCTAAGATAATCATCAAAGTTATCAAAACCAAAAGTGTCATAAGCATAAGGAGTAAAGCACATGTTCAAGTCAAAAACAGGATTCATCTTTATGCGTTCAAAAGTCTTGTTATCAACGGTAAAACCAAAATTTCCAAAATGTCGGTCGCTGTTCAATGTAACACAGTCCGCAACAACCATGCGCCTAAAATCTTCTTCACTACCATATTCTGCATAAATAGGGAGTATATCTGAAATATTGTATTTAACACCAGATCGAATAAAAAGACTTATCGGTCTATATCCATAGTCTTGAGAGGTAAACAATTTGCAGTCAGAAACAACTTTTCCATCATATTTTCTAAGAGTGTAAGTAACAGAACCAGGACAAAGTTTTTCGTAAATCTGTGAAGCCAAAACTTCGCTGTAAGGTTCAAGTCCTGTGTTGCACGCTCCTGTA
>JAZUEV010000135.1:0-3021 GCA_045640345.1 Treponema sp. | reverse complement strand
AGAAGACATGTTCATTGAAGCGTCCACACAAACAGGTTCACCGTCTGCACCAAGAGAAACTCCAGAGAATTCAGGTCCCACCTTTGGTTTTGGTTGAGGATTTTCTGGATTGATTTCCAAAGTAGCGTCCCCAGTTCCAGTGATGAATGGAAGAGTCCACTTGTAAAGTTCCTCGTCTGTCAATGCACGGATGTACTGACCGTTGTACCATTCAAGCTTCTTGTAATCAAAGACTGCTGGGGCCTTGTTCAAATGTTCCAGCTTAAAGTTTGCAGCCAGCTCATCCAATGTGTACATGTCACGACCGTCTTCATAGCTACAACCAAGGAGAGCCACATAGTTAACGATGGCCTGTGGAAGATATCCCCTCGCACGGAATTCATTCAACGATGTGGATCCATGGCGCTTGGACAATTTTTTTCCGTCGGAGCCGTTGACCATTGGAAGATGGCAGAACTCTGGATGTTTCCAACCAAAGCTTCTGTACATCTGGACGTGCAGTGGAGTTGATGGAATCCATTCCTGGGCGCGCATGACATGGGACACCTGCATCAAGTGGTCGTCAACGATATTTGCCAAGTGATATGTAGGGAATCCATCGGACTTCAAGAGGATTGGGTCTGGAGAAATGTCTTCACTCTTCCAAACGATTTCCCCCAAAAGACGGTCCTGGAATTTTGTTTCACCTTCCATTGGAACTTTCAAGCGGATAACATAAGGACAACCTGATGCAAGCTTTTCCTTCACCTCTTCCTCTGTCAAAAGACGACAGTGACGGTCATATCCAGGAGGCATTTTGTTTTCTGTCTGGATTTTTCTGATTCTTTCCAATCGTTCTGAATCACAGAAACAGTAGTAGGCTTCACCCTTGTCAATAAGTTCCTGAGCATATTTTTTGTAAAGCTCGAATCTTTCACTCTGGACATAAGGTCCAAAATCCCCTCCCTTTGATCCACCTTCATCCCAGTCGATTCCCAACCAGGACATGGTGTCGTAAAGGTTCTGCACATATTTTTCATCGTAGCGTGTGCGGTCCGTATCTTCCAATCGGAGAATAAATTTTCCGCCCTTTGAACGAGCGTACAGATAATTGAAAAGCGCAGTGCGAACTCCACCGATATGCTGAAGACCGGTTGGGGACGGCGCATATCTAACTCTAACTTCGTCAGACATAGTCACTCCAAAATGAATGACCCCTCGACGCAAGCATCGTGGTATCATTCTTTCTCATAAGGTATTGCACTCTGTGGCACATCTCCTTTTTTTCGACGCAAAACGTCATGGTATGTACCCCATCGGCACGAATCAATAATTCTTCTTATAAATATAGAATTTTTTTTCAAAATAAGCAACCGACTAAAATCATAAACTGACAAATTAGTGGTAAGCTCTGATAATTGCAATTTTTAGAGATGTCCTAGCACATCCTGTAGACATTGACAAGAGTCCATTGCACCCACCATTTTAAATTTTAGCACAATAAGCCGACAATCTGATTATGGTGAACAAAAAAATCAAGCTGATTTTATCAACTTTCTTCTATATAATAGCCTCTTTTTCAGTCCACGCCTTGGAAATCTACCGTCCCTCAAACTACGGAACCATGGATGAAATCCCCTGCATGCTTAAAATAACCGACGCAGATGGAAACGACGCATGGGACAAAATCATCAGCATAAACTATTCCTGGTACAACGACATGATTACCAAGCCCCACTGGACCCATACATATTACGACGGATGTTTCAGAGGTGGAGCGGTCATCCATTTGGAAATGCAAAAAGGGACTTACAATATTTCGGTCTTTACTCCGGTCGAGCATCAAAGGAATTATCTTCCGGAGCATGACACTGAATGGCAGTCCAATACTTTTGTCTACACGGTTGGTGCCCCTGCTTTGAAAGTGGTTTTTATAAATCCAACTGCCAACCAAAATGGATTTTACAACGGTGGATGGCACGTGGACTACAGAGCGCCAAGATATTATAAATACACAAAACCTTTCAGGCAATAGCAAATCGGTTTCTGGGGAGCGATTCAAACTAGCTTCCTGCGGACTTGATTATTTTTCATAAATCTTCTATTATAATGCATCACATCAAAAGAAGTCTGACCCGTCATTGACGCTTCTTTCACATCTTGTCAGTTAGATAACCAACCTGACGTTAAACAAAAGGAGAAAAATCATGAATTTTCAGAACGAATTATTGCTCGTGGCATCACTGCTGATTTGCTTTGGTGGTCTTATTGTGCTTTTCCGCATTTTTGGAAAATCAGGAGTCTTTGCTTGGACTGTAATGGAGACAATCGCCGCCAACATTGAGGTTTTGATTTTGGTCAAGGCTTTTGGCATGGAGATGACTTTGGGCAATACGCTTTTTGCATCAAGTTTTCTTGCGACGGATATCCTCAGCGAACTTTACGGTAAAAAGGAAGCCAACAAGGGCGTATGGATTGGAATCGCCTCAACCCTTATGTTCATGGTCATAAGTCTTACATGGCAGTTCTATATCCCAACGGAAAATGATTTTGCAAGCCCAGCCATAAGGGAAATCTTTGCCATCACCCCAAGAATCATGATTGCAAGTCTTGCAGCATATTTTTTGAGCGAGTTCTTGGATGTGCAGCTTTACCATTGGATTTGGAATAAATCCACAAAAAAGTCTGGAGACAAAAACAAATTCCTTTGGCTCAGAAACAATGGTGCGACACTTCTCTCACAGTTGATTAACACAATCGTCTTCAACCTTCTGGCATTCTGGGGAACATATCCTGCCGGAACATTGGTAAGCATTGTGGCTTCAACCTATGCGATTTACATCATCACATCTCTTTTGGATACACCTTTCGTTTATCTGGCACGAAAAATGGGAAAATCTAGTTCCGTCGTTAAAAAAGAAATAGAGCATATCTAAAAACACTTTTCGGATGGGCGTAAGAGTTAAAGGTTACCTCTGATGACTACAATCTTTGGAGGTTTCCAATCGAGGTTCACGAAAAATAGTTGCCACCAAAAACTTT
>JAZUEV010000134.1:0-4030 GCA_045640345.1 Treponema sp. | reverse complement strand
CGATTGAATCCATTGTGGAAATGGTGTTTACATTTAGTTTTGTCAAGTTTTCAAAATTTTTAGGATTAAAAAATCCCCTAACAAATTTCGACCCATGGAGATTGGGACAAGGAAATCTGCTAGGGGCTTAGAATTAAACCCTTATTTCAGGAATCTCTAAAATTTGCAATTCTTAGCTATGCCCCTTTATTTTAATTCAGCAAGGGATTCTTTTACCAGCTGCTGGATTTTTTCTGATGCTTCTGTCAATGGCACAAGGATTGGGTCCTTTGAGTTGCGCAACTTGATTTCAACATTTGGAAGATTTTTGTCTCCAACTGTTACTCGGATTGGGAAACCGATCAAATCCATGTCGTTGAATTTTACACCAGGTCGTTCATCCCTATCATCCAAAAGAACTTCCAGACCTGCATCGCTAAGCTGTTCGTAAAGCTGGTCGGAGGCTTCCTTCATGGAGTCCTTGTACTTGATTGGGACAATCGCAACCTGATATGGAGCAACACTCATTGGCCACTGGATTCCAAAATCGTCATGGTAACATTCAACAATGCTTGCCAAAACTCTATCAACTCCAATTCCATAGCAACCCATGGTTGGAACTGCTGTTTTTCCATTTTTATCAAGGTAAGTGACATTCATGGACTGGGTGTATTTTTTGCCCAATTTGAAAATATGCCCAAGCTCGTTACCCTTTGTTGTGTAGTAAGTTCCATTACAGTTGGTGCATGAACATTTGTCACCTGATTTTACAGTGCGAACATCGGCGTTCATCCATGCTGTATAGTCGCGGCCCGGTTCCACATGCTTTACATGGAATCCCTCTTTTCCTGAACCTGCAATTGCGTCGTGCATATCATTAACGCTAAGGTCCTGGAGGATTGGACATTTTACTGTAACAGGTCCAACAAATCCGTGTGGGGCTCCTGCAATCTGCAAAATCTCATCAGCTTCAGCAAGACAGACTTCACTTGCCTTCAAAAGTCCAGCAAGCTTTGCTTCGTTCACATCCAAATCGGCGCGAATCAAAACACAGACATAAGACAATGGATAGAATTTGATGTTTCCTTCAGTCTTGGATTTTAGCCCCTGACCATAAGGTGCGCTTTCCATATCCAAGGTTGAATTGATTACACGATAAATCAATGCCTTGATGAACATTTTTGGTGTGGACTGGAAGAATTTTTCCATATCTTCAATGGAGAATACATTTGGTGTAGCCACATCTTCCATTGGCAAATCAGTTTTAACCTGTGGATTTCCGTTGTTATCAACTGCGGCATCTGATTTACAGGTTGCTTTTTCCACATTGGCAGCATATCCACAGTCTGGACAAAGAATCAATGTGTCGTCACCGATTGGGCTTTCAACCATAAACTCTTCAGACCCAGATCCACCCATGGCTCCAGTGTCAGCTTTTACAGGGATAACCTTGAGTCCAAGTCTCTTGAAAATCTTGTGGTAAGCCTTTGCATAAGCCTGATAACTTTCGTCCAAGGATTCATCATCAGCGTTAAGGGTGTATCCATCCATCATGTTGAACTCACGACCACGCATTACTCCATAACGAGGCCTGATTTCGTCACGATACTTTGTGTTAATCTGGTACATGTTGATTGGGAGCTGCTTGTACGATGTAAGTCCCGCACGACAAATAGCAGTATAAGCTTCTTCAGCAGTTGGACTAACAACCATGTCCTGTTCGCCACGATTTTTTGCCTTGAGCATCTGTGGTCCCATAGTCTCCCAACGACCGCTTTCCTTCCAAATGTCACCAGGAACAACAACTGTTGGCTTGAATTCCTGTGCGCCACTTTTGTTCAGTTCGTCCTTGATGATTGCTTCAACCTTTCTGTAGGCACGCAATCCCATTGGCATATATGTGTAAAGACCGTTACCCAATTTACGAATCAAGTCTGCCCTCATCATTAACTGATGGCTAGAAATGACCGCTTCTGCAGGAGCTTCCCGCAATGTCCTGAAATGAATTTGAGATGTTTTCATAGGATTCCATTGTAGCAAAAAAACGGATAATTATCAATTCATAATAGACAAGACACAAAGGATTTTGTGGTGGTCCGATTGTTTGTTCCAGCCACTTGTTTTTTTGTTGTCACACGGATTCGAGCCATCTAACGATGTCTCTTTCGAATGGATGTTTTTGTGGAGGTCCGATTGTTAATTTCCAGACACTTGCTTGGGGACAGTTGTTTCTGAGATGCTGAAATGAATTCAGCATGACGTGGACAAAATTGTCATCCCGAACCGGCTTCGGGATCTCTTTTGACAATGGTCTGACTGTTGATTTTGTCTGAGTCCGATTGTTTGTTCCAGCCACTTGTTTGGGGACGATTGATTTTGGATGGACCGATTATAAATTTCCAGACACACATTGGGGGTCTGTTAAATTTGTGGATGTCCGATTATAAATCTTCAGTCACACATTTGGGGTCGGTTAAATTTGTCTGAGACCGATTGTTTATTTCCAGACACTTGTTGGGGGACTGTTGTTTTTGGATGTAAAAATTGTTTATAGCAATGATACTTGTGATTTTTTACACAATATGTGGGGTGACAACTAAGTTCAACCGCCACATATTAAGTCTAATTTTTTTTGAGGTATCAAAAAAGGTCAAGTCTTATTTCTTGCTATCCTGACCTGCTTTGAATGCGGTGTTCCAGACATTTGTGATTGCTCCGGAAAGAGATTTGATATCAACTTTTCCACCCTGTACTGACTTCACGATAGTCTGGAGAATGTCTGTCAAATCAATTTTTCCATCTCCGTTGACATCTTCAAACCCAAGTGCTTTTTTTGCTACATTCTGGGTAACTGCACTTGTAACTGCTCCTGTCAAAAGACTTGAAATATCCAATCCACCCATAAGTGACTGAGCTGCCGATGCCAATGCTGAAGCACCCTTTGTTGTTTCAGTTGATTCAGATGCCTTTGTTACTTTTTTGGTTGTGGTTGTTTTTTTTGCTGCACTTGTTCCACTATCCTTTGAAGCAGCCTTTTTTACCACTTCACCAGCCACAGATGCAAGTCCATTCAAAAGATCAGATTTTTTTGTCGCCATAATAACTCCTATAAAAAGACCGTATTAAATATCATTTTATTGAAACAAAAAAGATGCTCCAATATCTTCTATTATATCACGACTTTTTTTATAAGGCTAGATTTTTTTACGACCAAGATCCCAATTCAATCAGCTCACAGTTTGGAATGGCAATGGTCCAAAAATCTTTCAACGGAATTCCCCTGACCCTGGATATGATACTGTTGTTCATAGCACCATGTCCCACAATCAGAACATCTTTTCCTTCGTCCAAATCTTTTCTAACAACTGTATTCAAAAACTCCCCTGTGCGAGAAAACAAATCTTCCATACTTTCGGCACCATTTTCAGCAACATAATTGGCGGGGTCCTTAAAAAATTTATAGATGGACCAATCGGGATGCTTGAAAATCTCCTTTTGTCCTTCGAACTCACCAAAACACATTTCTATCAATCTTTCGTCAGTGATAATCGGGACATTTCTTCCACTCAACAAAAGTTTGGCAGTCTCTTGTGCTCTTGCAAGTGGCGAAGAATAACAGACATCAAAATTAATGTGGGCATATTTTTTTGCAGCCATCATAGCCATTTTTCGACCGTCATCATTCAAGGAAATATCGGTGCGTCCCTGCAATCTATATTCAGCATTCCAATCTGTTTTTCCGTGGCGAATTATATAAAGCATTTTCATCCTCTCAGGAAAATATTCTTAACAAGTTTTAAATCTTGAAATTACAAGGCTCAAAACATCTCGTTTCAAAGTTACCTCTAATTTAATAACTTCGTCAATTATGTCAAATCCTTCGATTTTTTGCAAATGGAATTTTCAATCTTCATTTCTCCACTGTGGTCAAAATGACAGTTGAAATGACGGTCGTTAGACTTCTAAAGATTTTCAGACGACAAATATCAGCAAGTCCCAAATTTGTGCAAATAAATCACAATATTGATATTTATACCAAGATTTTTACACC
>JAZUEV010000133.1:0-1701 GCA_045640345.1 Treponema sp. | reverse complement strand
CATCCTCCACGAACCTTGGATTGTCATAGGCACGCTCGGTCACAAACTTTTCGTCGGGACGCTTCAAAAGGCTGTACAAATCGCAGGACGCACTTTTTTCAATCACCTCAATCACATCCTCTATCCAAAAGAAACTGGTGTTCTGGACTTTCACAGTCACAATTCCCCTTTGGTTGTGGGCACCGTGTTCACTGATGGCCTTGGAGCATGGACACAAAGTCGTTACGGGAACCTTGATGGTCACATAAAAACTCTGGCTTGATTCCGACACTTCCCCTTCGTAGGAACAGGTGTAGCTCATTATGCTTTCGATACCGGAAACAGGGGCAGTCTTTTCCATGAAAAACGGAAACTCCATTGTGCCGAATGCCTTTTCAGCCTGAAGACTGGTGCGGATCTCCTCCAGCATTTCCAAAAACTGTTTCATGCCCAAATCGCAATGGTGCTTGTGGAAAGCCTCGATGAACCTTGACATGTGGGTGCCCTTGTAGTCGTGGGGCAAATTCACAAAAAGATTCACAGTGGCGCTGGTGGACTGCATACCATTTTTTTTGTCCAGAACCTTCACAGGATATTGGAGATTCTTTACCCCAACCTTCTGCAAAGGAACTTCCCTTGTGTCGGGAGTATTCTGAATATCAATCACGCCTTGATTCCAGCAAAATTTTCTGCCGCCTCCAGTGTGTTGTAAATCAGCATGGCGATTGTCATAGGACCAACTCCTCCAGGGACTGGCGTAATGAAAGATGCCTTTTCTTTTACCGATTCAAAATCAGCGTCCCCAACCAATCGGAATCCTGATTTCTTTGAGCTGTCCGGGATTCTGTTCACACCAACATCAATGACCACGGCACCTTCCTTTACCATGTCCGCCGTAAGAGTGTTTGGATGACCGGAAGCAACGATTACAATATCAGCCTGCCTTGTGATTTCAGCCATGTCCTTTGTTCCTGTATGGCACATGGTTACAGTTGCATTGTATTCACGCCTTGAAAGAAGCACCGCCATAGGTTTTCCCACAATGTTGCTTCGACCAATGACCACAGCCCTTTTTCCAGCAGTCTGTACCCCAGCCTTTTCCAGCAAAACCAAAATTCCGTGGGGAGTGCAAGGGATGAATCCTTTTTTTCCGCACAGAAGATTTCCCATGCTCACAGGATGGAAACCGTCCACATCTTTTTCAGGGATGATTGCGTTGGTGATCTTTTCTTCATCAATATGCTTTGGAAGTGGGAGCTGCACCAGGATTCCATGAACATCATTGTCCCTGTTCAGCTTGTCAATCAAATCCAAAAGTTCTTTTTCTGTGGTGGATTCTGGAAGGTTCAAACTTCTGTCAACCATTCCGGCCTCTTCCAATGCCTTCCTTTTTCCAGTGACATAACTAACGGACGCAGGATTTTCTCCAACAAGGATAACCGCCAGACATGGGTGGACTCCCTTTTCTTCCAGTTTCTTAACCTTTGCTGCAACATCTGCCTTTACTTCTGTGGCGACTGCCTTTCCGTCAATAATTGTGGCGCTCATATGTAACCTTCCTTCTGTTTGTTTATTTCCAAATTGGACGGTAGGTTTAGAAAAACCGGTCAACTCTTTTTTGAGATTTACCATAAAATCCGCCCATTGAATTTTAGCAAAAAAAATGCTAGATTCTTAGGGACGTCCCAAAATACAAAAATATTTGAGAAGTCCTTTTCTACC
>JAZUEV010000132.1:0-1647 GCA_045640345.1 Treponema sp. | reverse complement strand
CGATTTTTGTACTTTTTCAGCAGACTTGATGCAAAGCGTCGGGGGATGCTCCCCATCGGCAAAAATCACATCATCGCAGGGTGAAGGGATAATTTATGGAAGCTTCCTCCTAAAATCATCCTTTTACCTTTTTTGTCAGTTCCTATATCCAGGGGTCTGTTCTTTTGAGCTGGAGACTTCATACCATTCACCGGCAGAGGAACCTGGATTTTCAGTCCCAAGACTTTCGACTCCACGACGGCAAACTGTATGGGCATCCCTGTTCAAAGTGGTGGTGCTGAAGGCGCTTTCAAAACTGCAATCAACATTTCCGTCCCCATCAAACCAGGCTTTGCTATCAACAACCTTGTCAGAAAAAGAAGCAAGACTTTCAGGCCAAGGATTGTTTTTGGAAGGATCCACATAGACAAAGCAGTCCAATATTTTTTTGGAAGCTCCGTCCCTGATGGCAATAATGTCCGACCCTGCAGCAAAACGACCGTCATTAAGGTTTTGGGCAAACAAATCTCTGGCAGAGGAAGAATCGCTGGTGGTGGCGAGACGAAGGTTTGTATCAAGCTCATCAACACATCCTTCCGTGTCGTTCCTCATGTGGACCACAATGTATTCACCTTTTTTAACCTCAATGGCAGGGAACGAATATTTTTTATCCTCTCCATCGTAGGCACTTACAATTTCCAGTCCAGAAAGATTACCTGAAGAAAGCGCATAGATTTCCACGAATTCGGATTTATCGGAAGAGGACTTATTTTTTGTGCGAATCTCCGACAAAGCCAAAGATGGAATCCTGTCATTGTATCCCAGAAAATCAATGCTCAAAGTAACTGAGTTTCCCTTCATGTCCTCCAAAGTCGTGTCCAGGACATATTTTTTTCCAATGTCCATCCTATCCGCCAGAGTATAATCCACACGATTTTCCGATTCATCAACATAGGTGGTCAATCCAGTCATCTCCACACCGCTGGAATCCACAATCCTTGCATCATCCACACTTACATTTCTGGACAAAAAAACAGAAAGAGTGTTGGAATCTGCGACAGTCACATCCTTTACCTGAGGGACGGTGAAATCCCCACTCAAAAACTCTATCCCCTCCATGGATGTGCGACAGCTAAAGGGGAATATGGCAAGCATAACCGACGCGGCCAACGAAAAAGCGGGAACCAAAGTCTGGACCACATACTTTTTAAACGATTTTAAACTGATTTTCTTCATATCGAACTCCTTTGCGGCAAATCTACTCTGCCCCTACTATATATATGTTCAATGGAAAATCAAATTCCGCCCTGATTTTGCAAAAAAAATTAAAAAATTTTAAAATTTGTAGACATCCACATCCAATGGAGTTTCCCAGCCAAAATTGTCGTACCTTGAAACAGTCATCTGCCTGGCTTTCTCATCAATGTTGGCAACATAGAAAAAACTTCCGCCATGGTCTTTGGTATGTGACTTGAAGCATATTTCCCGGAAGAGTTTAAAATCATAAGTCCCGCCTAAATGGATATGACCCGACATATAAAAATCCACGCCAGTTTCATTACAAAGTTTTATCGCTTCGATCCTATCCAGGTTGTCCATTGAAATGAATGGTTGCGCATAGGTATGCAGCGGAGAATGTGACATCACAGTGGTTCTCATATCCAAATT
>JAZUEV010000131.1:0-2902 GCA_045640345.1 Treponema sp. | reverse complement strand
AGAGGTGCCCTTATTTAGATCATAAAGTTTTCCGAAAGTCTTACATAAATGGAAGGGTTGCAAAAAAACACCCCAAGATGGATAAATTATCCAAGTCCTGGGGTATGTGCTTTCCTTGGTCGATTTTCCAAGGGACTTTTGTTTATAAATGGTTAAACATTTCCACTTCTTCTTAAAAGTTCCATACAGCAGCGGGCATTGTGATAGCTGGTTTTCCAGTTGCCACCCTTTGCTTCTCGTTTGATAGGCTTTCCTTTACTGTTTACCGCCCAGAACCAATCTCCGTTTTCGCTGTCCCTCTGATAATTTTTGATCCAGTTCCAGACCCCTTCAGCAGCGTCCATGAATTCCATGTCCCCGGTCATCTGCCATGCGTTGTAAAATCCATTGAGAGCTTCCGCTTGGTTCCACCAGATTCTTGTGGTGTCCCTTTCTCCGTTTTCATCCATTGTGTTTTCAAAACCGCCAGTGGATTTGTCGAATCCTTCAACCAAAGAAAGTTGGGCAATCTTGATGGCCACAGGTTTTACCAATTTCTTTAGCTCGATATTCTTAAGTTCTTCCGCGGCCTCCCACAAAAGCCAACTTGCTTCAATGTCGTGGCCGTAGCTTATTTCCTTTGGACCTGTTCCTTTCCAGTTTCTGTCAAAATAAAGGGTCAAGTGATATTTTTTTGCAAGAATCTTTTCGATGTGGACTTCAACAAGATTCCTCAAGGCAAGACCAACGTTTTTTCTTTCGGACTTTTTTTCTGGACAGACAATTGCCAAAGTCCTGTAAAGATTTGTGTATGCTTCCATGACATGGAGATTTGTGTTCATGGATTTGTCGCAGTCAATATCTTTGTCGCTGAGTTTTGTTTCGGCGGTATCGCTCCAGTCCCTTGCCTTTGCTTCATAATATCCACCGAATTCTGGGTCGTAGGCATGTTTTTCCAAAAGATTGTAGACTTCCAATGCCTGGTCCATTACTAGCTGGGAAACTTCATCCTCTTCACGAAGCTCCTTTATGGCTGCCGCATATTCACTCAGGGCATAAATAGAAAATGCGTCTCCATAGATCTGTTTTCTTTCCACCAAAGGCTTTCCGTCGCTGGTGACAGACCAATACATCCCACCGTAATAGGGGTCGTGGAAATATTTCATCATATAGTCGTGGGCATAGTCCGCCATTTCCAGATATGAATCATCCTTCAAAAGTCTGGCAGCTGCACTGTATGTCCAAAGAAATCTGCTGACCATAACAATTCCACGCCATTCCTTTGCACTGTGAGTTCCTGTGTTGGATATGGAGCCGTAAAATCCTCCCGTGGCTAAATCCTTTGCGTTCTTTGGCCAGAAAGGAAGTATGTTGTTTACCAATTCATCCTTTATTTCATTGTAAAAATCATTGTTCATATTCTATCTCTCTAGTTTAATTGTTTTTACTGAATCCCTGACAATAAGTTTTCCACCGATAACCGTATGACCTTTTGTGTATGGCTGTCCAGAGATTTTTTTTATCAAAAGTTCAACTGCGGATCTGGCTGTGGCTGTGGCATCGACTGCAATTGTTGTAAGTGCTGGAACCGATGTACCTCCACCAACAAAATTGTCGAATCCAACAACGGAAATATCTTCTGGGACCTTGTATCCCTCAAACTTAAGCTGGTCAATAAGTCTCACCGCTGTTTCATCGCAGTTGCAGACAAAAGCTGTCGGCATATTCTCAGGTAACGTCATTGGTATGGACACACCCTTGGAATCTCTGTCGTTGATGATATCCTCAAGTCTTGGGTTCATGCCGTTTTCAAGCATGGCTTTAAGGAATCCCATATAACGGTCGGTGATGCTTGTTGTTGAGTTGAATGTCCCCACATAGCGTATATCTCTGTGACCTTTGTTTATGAGGTACTCGGTCATCATATATTCGCTGTAGAAATTGTCGGTGGTAACTGAATCCGCGTCATCATCGTTGATGTAAAAATCAAGGAAAATGAAATTTGAATAATTCTTGTTGATATAGTGGGCATAGTCCAAGGAAACCTGTCCAAGCATTATTACGCCGTCAACCTTGTTATCCCTGATTACCCCTGGAAGAATCAAGTCGAATTCATTCTGGCTATCCAGTTGCTCCATTATAGCATAAAATCCATTTGCCTGAAGTTCTCTGGAAATAGCGTTGTACATGTTCCAATAAAAGGATGTGGTCTGCTCAAAAAATCTTGTAGGCACCACGATACCTATATTGCCTGTAGAATTTTCGCCTCTCATGGAAGTGGTCTTAAGATTTTTCTGTCTGTACCCCATTTCCCTGGCAACTTTTTTAATTTTATCTCGCAATTCATCCGAGACACCTTCCTTGTCTGCCATAGCCTTTGAAACCGTGACCGTGCTTACATTCAATTTTTCAGCTATGTCGGAAAGTCTAACCTTGTTTGAGTTCTGCATAAGCATAATTTTAACACTAAATACTTAAAATTTCAAGAATTTTTTAGGTAATTGATGAAGGTCGTTAGGAATGAAAAAAGATTGTTAAAAAAAATCGGAGACTGCTGAAGAAGTGTAATTTTGTCATGCTGAATTTAGTTCAGCATCTTTTAATTGACAGTCACGTTTGGTTGATTTTGAGATTCCAAATCAAGTTCGGAATGACGTTGTGAATCATACTTACCAATGCCACTGGATTATCATATTGAATCATTTTTACAAACGGATTTGTTCATCGCTAACGTTCTTCGCTTTTTTAAGTGAGCATCGTTAGGTTTGAACAAATTCGTGTGTTTTTTAAGAGATTGTGGAGTTTAAATTTAATGCACAATTCATAGCATTAAACAAATCATCCAGAGTTCCTCGTTTTTGAAAACTCAAAATCTCCCTTAGAAGTCCCCCGAAAGACCCTTGAATGCTGATTCAATGAGGGT
>JAZUEV010000130.1:0-5776 GCA_045640345.1 Treponema sp. | reverse complement strand
ATTGCATCTTTTGTAAGCATTGATGCATCTACATCGTGAAAAATGGAAAGGCACTTATTTACAAGTTCTTCAATAGATTGTGGAGTTCGAGACAAAGCATTCAAAAATACGCATCCACTTTCATCATAAACTTGGTCGATTAAATTGTTTCTATTTGTTATATATCCAACACCATTGTAGTCTCGTATGAATGTGTTCTCCATCTGTTTGTAATACATGAAAATCTCCTGAATCTTTTTATTGCGTTCTGCAAAAAGCAGTTATGCATGATGCTGAATTATCAAGCACAACTGCTATATTGCTTTACATTTTGTTTTTACACATAACACATCCAGTACGAACTGGGCAAGGTCCTGCGAAGGAACCTAATTTTGTGCTCTGTGCAACAAGAACTGGTTTTGCGTAAGCCATGTTATACCTCCTTTAAGATTAATTTTTTGGTTCATAACCACTTTTGTTGTTTTTTAGTGCGGAATTCCACACTGTTGACCAACCTTGATTGCAATTGTAACCTTTTATGTTCAAGCATGTGAGAGCACAGTTTATTGCTTTTCGAAAATCATCTTTTGTAAGATTTTCCTTGTTCTCTCCAGCTTTTTCAACTGCCTCAAATAGGGCATCAATGATTTTTGGTCCGTAAGTTTGCACGCTAGCTCCTCCTATGTTTAAAAACTTTATAATATAGGTAAATCTGCCTAGACTGTACAAGTATATATGCTGATTTACTGAATGTCAATAGTTTTGTATGTAGATGTGATTATATATAAAGTATCTTTATGTAGATTGGTGTATCATTATATTATGAAAACATTCAGAGAAAACTTGCGGGACGAACTTGATTTTCAGGGATTGACAGTTAAAGAATTGGCTTTGAAAACAGGTATAATAAAAACTTCTCTCGATAATTATTTAGGTTCTCGATGTGTAATCCCTCCAGCAGATGTTGCTGTAAAGATCGCAAAGGCTTTGAATGTTTCTGTTGAATATTTGGTCACTGGAAATACAGACAAAGATGTATCAAAAAATGAGGATTTTTCAATTTTGAATGATTTACGACAAGTATCACCACAAATGCAAAAAGCAATAAAAGACTTGGTTCATGTTGCGGCCGAACAAAGCGTGAATCTTCATACGGTTTAATAGTTGCAATTTCGAGTTTTACAAAAAAGTGAGTCACTGTATGAATTGCCAAAGGTTTTTATCTTGAATTTTTATTTTAAGATTTTCTGTGTTTTTTGGGATTTTCTATTTTGTTATGGTTTTTCGATTTTATAAAATTTAAACTTTGTATTATCATGTTTTAAAGAAAAATCGTTAGATTTTTCGAATCCGTGTGACATTTTATTTACTTTGTGTTATAAACTGTGCTAGAAATTTAACATCGACATTCGCCGAAAAATTTCGGTATGACGGAAGTTAAAATTTTATCTGGAGAATAAAAATGAATATTGTTCCTTTTGATTTAGAAAAATATGATGAGGTTTATGCATTGTGGATGAGAACAAAAAATATGGGATTCAACAATGTGGACGACTCTTTTGATGGAATAAAAAAATTGGTGATGAAAAATCCTTTGACCTGTTTTATGGCTGAGGAAAATGGAAAAATCATAGGAACTGTTTTAGCAGGAAATGATGGTAGGCGAGGATATGTTTATCATCTTTGTGTGGATGAAAATTTTAGAAAACAGGGCATAGGAAAAAAACTGATGGACACAATGATTGACGGAATGAAAAAAGAGGGAATCAGCAAAGTGGCTCTTGTTGTTTTTGCCTATAATGATTCTGCAAATGCGTTCTACGAAAAAATAGGATTTATAAAAAGGGATGACTTGTTTTATAGAAACATTTCTCTTGTTGATTTGACACGAATCGATACATGAAATCAGTGTCTGCGTTATTAAGTTTGTAAAAACAAAGACCCAAGTAAAAAAAAACGCAAGCCCCATAAATGAGACCTGCGTCGTTATCAAGGGCATCTCTAAAAAATATCATTTTTGAAATTTTTAGAGGTTACCAATATTAAAACTCTTCGCTTCTACCTTTCTTGTAGATTGATGCTCTGGAACTTCTTTGGGTCTGGGTGTGGAAATTTGGTCTTGAACCTTTGTCCCTTCCTCCCCTTCGTCCTTCGTCTCTGTCACGACGACCACCGAATCCTCTGTCTCTATCTCTGTCACGGCCACCAAAACCACGGTCCCTGTCTCGTCCACCGAAGTCTCTGTCACGACCGCCACGTCTTCCGCCACGACCTCTGTCTCTTCCACGGTCTGAATCACCACTACCCTTTGTGTCAACATGCATGTGTGGGATTGATTCATCCTGCTTTGACATTTCGATTGCCCTTTCAGCTGCATCCTTTGGCAAACTCAAAAGACAGAACTTATCTGCCATGTCGATTGCATCAACATCTTTTCCACGGATATGAAGAAGGTCTGAGAAGAATTCAGCAATGGCCTTTGGATTATAACCGTCGTGCCAACCCATCTGTACATAAAGTCGGGTCTGGTTTTCACCAAATCCACGTGGCTCGCCTCGGTCAAACCTTTCTCCCCTATCACCTCTGTCGCGACCATTTCTGTCACGATCCTTTCTGCCGGCAACAGGATTGATTTTTCCATAACGGTTTCGTGCCAACTCTTTTCCATAGGTCACAGCCAAAAGACTTGCAACCACTTCCTTTGGATCCTGACCTTCACAAAGTTCATCCGCCAGGACTGTGAACATCGGATCCCCCTTTCTAAGGTGTGGGACTTTTGGAGATTCCACTGTTGTACCGTCATCAACATTTTCTGAATCAACAGTTTCGGAATCAGTTTCAGTTTCTTCAATCTTCTGGTTCAACCCCAGCTTGTCTTTTATCTGTGAAAAAAGTCTTGTCTTTTTGACTTCAAGGACTTCATCGATTGACGGAATGTCCCCTTCAAACATTTCACCCTTTGCAGAACGCTTGACTGCATTTTTCAGGAACCCCAACTTGCGGCGTGTCTCTTCAGGACGAACCAATGTAACTGCCATACCAGCAGCCCCGGCTCGACCTGTACGACCAATGCGGTGGACATAAGTTGGACCGTCGAATGGAAGTTCATAGTTCACAACATGGGTCAGACCCTCAATATCAATTCCTCGGGCAGCCACATCTGTTGCCACAAGGATTCTTGTTTTCTTAGACCTAAATCTTGCCAAAATCTTTTCACGTTGGCTCTGGGGGATATCACCATGGAGGGCGGCAGCCTGGTATCCTTTTTCATCCAAGGCCTTGCTGATATAGTCTGCGTCTGATTTTTTCTGGACAAACACCAAACCAAAAAAGTCTGGGGAAATATCAATCAAGCGAACCAATGCTTCAAGCTTATCACCTTCACGGACCACCCAATATTTCTGGTCAATCAAAAGTGGCTCTTCCTCGTGTCCCTCTTCCTCAACAATTTCATAGTCACCCATGAACTGTCCTGCAATACGGAGGATTGGCTGAGGGATTGTTGCGCTGAACAAAAGCACACGGCAATCTGGATTTGCACATGAGAAGATATTTTCAATGTCGTCCACAAATCCCATGTCCAACATTTCATCGCCTTCGTCCAAAATAAAATATTCAATCTTGCTAATGTCCAAAGCGCCACGGTCAATCAAATCCTGCACACGACCAGGTGTTCCAACAACAATTTCAACACCACGACGGAGCTGCCTAATCTGTTCGCTGTAGGATGCACCACCATAGCAGACCATGGTTCTTGGGAAACGACCAGTGGTAAAGGATGACATTTCGTTCTGGGTCTGCATTGCAAGTTCACGGGTTGGTTCCAAAATGATTGCACGGACATTGCCTGTATCCTCGTTCAAAGTCTGAACCAAAGGAAGACCAAAAGCAGCAGTCTTTCCTGTTCCGGTGCGTGCCTTGGCGATAACATTTGCTTCACCGTTCAAAAGTCTTGGGATTGCCAAAACCTGAATTGGAGATGGATGAACAAATCCCTTTTTCTTGATAGCGGCAAGAACCACATCGTCCAAGCCCAAATCAGCAAAAGAGATTTCACCTGAATCATTTGTTTCTTCTGAATCTGCTTCTAATGTCTGATTTTCTGTGTCTGTGTAATCAGCATCCAAATCTGCTGGGACATAGTTTTCCTGTCCCATTTCCTGAGAAAAATTTTCTTCCATTATATTCCCCTGCGACAATGCGCCATACATGTTAGCCACACCACGCAAGGAATCCTTTCTTACCCGACCGCAATTTCCATTTAGAAAAAGAGGGGGCATAGAAAAATTGTCCCCAAAACCACGACTCAGGGTTGTCCAAAAGATTTCCAGCCGACCCACAAGGGATTTCCAAACCGAAAACCGGGCAACCTTTTTTCCAAAATGATTTTCTAAACTATTCCACCGGCGGTTGCTGACTGCCATGTTTTACTAAAGTTCGCATAGTATACAGTTTATTGACATATATTGCAATAGGGAGTCCACAAAAATTGTGATTTTTCGAACTGAAAAGTGGTTCATATTGGAACCTCTAAAAACAAACCGTGGATGTGGTTTTTGGATTTCCTAAAATCCTTCGTTATAATAAGCCCGCTCGATTACATAACTGGGTTCATAATATGCGCTTGTGTTGTAGTCATCTATTTTCCTGCAAATTGGGGAAGAGTAAACATCAATCAAAGTCTGAATCAAATCTTCATTTTTTGAATTGACAGATAAAATCAGCCGCATGTAAACTTTTCCGATTGAAGTTTCCGTAGGGATTTTTTCGCACAACTTTCTGTTCACATTTGTAATGTCGAAATCACCTTCTTCAAGCACATATTCATTTATCCAATCAGATTCCACCTGCTTGGGATTTTCACAGTGAAGCACATTTGCAACGGAAATCAAGTGAACCAGATTTTCTTTCCCGATTTTTTCAACCACATACTGATTCCTTTGATGAATATTTCTGGCCACCCGTTCAATCATATAGCATATAAAATACAAATCATTTGCTGTTATCTCTTCATCTGGAAAATATTTGTTTTTCATATTTCATAGCTCCTGATAAAATCCAATGTGGCAAGGGATTGGGTTGTCATTTTTTTGCTCCTGAGTAATATTATAGAAGAACTTTCCAAAAATTGCAATTTTTCGAACTGAAAAGGAGGTGTTGAAATATTAGCTGAATATTCACAACTCATTGGTATTTAAATTGTTCGCTCACGGATTGGATTACAGTTGTAAAAAAAATCAAAAAACTTGACGATTGGATTTGTTTTGATTATATTTAAAATGCAACAAGCACCTTTGATTTTTATAAGGCAGCCGTCGGCAGGTTTGTAAGCCCTGTGTGAGAAATGCTGACAATAAACCAAAAGGAGGTGTTTTATGAAAAAGATAAAAAAGAGCATATCTGAAAAAGAAATAAAGGCCCGACTGGATTGGATGAATTCCGAGGAACTTTTCAATAAATCAAAAGAAAATATCATTGACTTGGTGATGAAAGTCAGGAACGCAATTGGTCCAGATTTTTACAAGGAAGGCGGAAAGGAATTTCTGGATGAAAAAAAAGAAGAAGTTGTGAAAATTGTTCAAGGCATTTTGCCTGACCTGCTTGAAAACATGGCGCTTGTTTTTCTTTCCAACCACAAAAAAATCAGTGACAGGGAGAGAAAACTTTGGATGACCCCTTTTGAATTCGGCTGGTGGGATTTTGTGATGGATTCAAATTCCCCGAAAGAGATTGGCTGGTTTGAACCTTGGAGAGAGAAACTTGAGTCCGTTTATGAAAAAGGGTTTGCAAAATGCAG
>JAZUEV010000129.1:0-1972 GCA_045640345.1 Treponema sp. | reverse complement strand
CCTCTGAAATTTTTAGTAAGTTTGATTTATTGGAATCAGACATACAACGAAAATTGGAGATTAGAATTTTTTCTGCCGAACTAGATTTATTATTTTCATTTTTTCCAGTTACCAAATATTCAACGGAAACATCCAACACTTGAGCAATTTTTACAGCAGTTTCAACATTCGGAAGTACGCTCCTGGAATCAATATAGGAAAGGAAATGAAAAAGCTCACGACATTTATAAATCAATGGTTCTGGAACTCAAGAAAAAATATTTGTAAATGTGTGTGACTGAAAAGTTGAAACTGCATAGTCGTTGAATCCAATAAAATCAATCCCAGCCCCCTCCAAAATCGGAAAAGAACTGGGATTGTGTTTGCATAATTTTTTACAACAGGAACTTTATCAGAATTTAAAAATCTATTCCAACAACCAGCGGATTATATTCCTATGGATGACTCCATTGCGGCTTAAATCAACAAGGTCGGAGCTGATGACATATTTTGGATAATTGTCTTTTATTTTTTCAAGATTTCCGAATTCCCTTTCCACATCATTTTCGTTTATAAGATATGCAACCTGAACATAGATTTTTTCTTTTCCTCGAATGGCTATGAAATCTATTTCTTTATCCACATCTTTTCCAACAAGAACATTCCATCCACGGTTTTTAAGTTCAAGAAAAACTAGATTTTCATAAATCTGTCCCACATCAATTTTTTCATTGCATTTCACAACATTCCTTAATCCCAAGTCGGCTGCATAATATTTTTCTTTGGATTCCAGAATTTTTTTTCCAACCAAATCGTATCTCTTGACTCCATAAACAATAAATGCATTCTGTATATATTCCAAATAATTCAGCACGGAATCAGTGGACAAAGAAATTTTTTCTGACTTAAGTTTATTGGAAATTGAATTTGCGGAAAATGGATTTCCAATATTGTCCATAATAAAAAAACAAAGACTCTGCAAAAGTTTTACGCTGTTGATTTTATTTCGCTCCACAATATCTTTTAGAACAACGGAATTATATAAATCAGTAAGAAAATTGCGGATTGAATCCATATCCTGAAATTGAAACCGCTGTGGAAATCCACCAAACTCTATGTAATCAGAAAACAAGGCTTCATCGCTTGTAAAACTTCCGTTCAAAACAGAAAACTCCTTTGCCTCCTTAAATGAAAAAGGCAAAAGTTCAAAAGAAACATACCGTCCTGCAAGATGGGTCGCCAATTCCCCCGACAGAAGTTTCGAATTGGAGCCTGTTATATAAATGTCACAGTCAAAATCAACCCTAAATGAATTGACAGCTTTTTCCCACTGAGAAACATTTTGTATCTCATCCAAAAATACGTAGATTTTTTGCTGATTGGAGGATTTTTCTATTTTTTGTTGAACAAAATCATAAAGTAATTCGGCGTCAGTAATTTTTTCAAATCTGAATGACTCAAAATTGATTTTTATAATCTGTGACGAATCAACGCCACGCTCCACAAGAATCTGAATGATTTGATCAAGGACAACAGTTTTTCCAGACCGCCTGATTCCTGTCACAACTTTTATTAGCTCGTTATCAATGAATGGGATTATTTTATCGAGCACAGCCGACCTTTTTACAGAATATCTCATATTTAAAAGACACCTAATTACTTTTTTCGTTTTTTGGGGTTGGGAGTATAAAATTGTTTAACTTTGCTGCCAATAAATACACATTCATTTAAAATCATTACAACTATGAACAAACAATCATCTCTCAATTCAAAACTTCGTAAGTTATTTTTAACCGTTATCGGTGTGTTTGCTTTAACAACAATCTCTGCACAAGGTTACCACTATTTAGATCATCCAGACCCCATTCCTGGTGCTGTATTTGATGACCCCGATTGTCTTGAGTACTTGGGATGTTCCTATGTAAGCGAACCTATTTGTTCCATCGGAGACCCGCTTATTTGGATAGACTCTGACCGATGGGGTATCCGTTTG
>JAZUEV010000128.1:0-1590 GCA_045640345.1 Treponema sp. | reverse complement strand
TTACAAAACAGTTCCAGGCAAGTTTCGATATTGACGACGTGGATTTGAATTTTGATGAAGAGGCCATCGAAGAAATCGCCAACATCGCCATAAAAAACAAGACTGGAGCCCGTGGACTTCGTGCAATCGTTGAGAAGATTCTTTTGGACATCATGTTCGAGATTCCTTCAATCAAGGGACGCAAGAGCCTTACAATCACAAAGGAAATCGTGGACCAGTGCGGCGTAAAAGACGTGGAAGCAATCCTCGTTGACCAAAAGACAGCATAATACGCTAACCAACAAAAAAAGAATCCCCTGGCACATTTTTTTGTACTAGGGGATTTTTATTTGACAACTTCTTTCTCCAATTGCCAATAATCGCTGCACTACCCTTTCAGCTGCCTGAAAACATCAACAGTTTCGCTGGCGGTTTTTTCCCAGGAGAATCTTTTTGTCCACTGTATGCCACCTTCCGAAAGTTTTTTTCTAAGGGATTCGTCCATAAGGATTTTTTCCAACGCCCCTTCCATATCATCCAGATCATCGGGATTAAAGAACAAGGCATTTTGACCGACCAACTCCTTTATGGCTCCTCCACTGGAACAGGCGACAGGAATTCCACAGGCCATCGCTTCCAATACCGAAAGCCCCGCACCTTCTGTCATGGACGGAAAAACACAAGCCTCCGCAGAACGATAAAGGTCAGGAAAATTTTCATGGGGAAAATATCCAGTTATAAAAATATCGCTGGCGGCACTGGATTCAAAGACAGCTCTATGGACCTGCTCCCCATAGCTATCCTCGCTTCCTGCCAAAACCAATCGACAAGGGCTCTTTGTTTTTTCCTTGAACATGGTGAAGGCCTTGACCAATTCCACATGTTTTTTTCCTTCATTCTGCATGCGGCTGGCGTAAATTATATAGGGCTTCTTTATGGCAAAAGGTTTAATATCCACCTCCTGTCCATGCAAAGTCAAATCCTGGTTCGGATAAAAAAGACTATGGTCGATGCCGTTGTGTATCACCACGATCTTCTTGCACTTGATGCCCGATTTCTCCAAATCCTTTTTAACATAGAGGCTTGGAACAATTATGCAGTCGGCGTGGGACAATCCCCTTTTCATCTGCTGACGGAAAAACAAATCGTCGTTCTGTTCAAAAAGATTAGAGACAATATCATTCACCACAGCCACACCTGGGACTGAAAATCGTTTAGGAATCATCCTGGGACCTGAGGCATAAAGAATGGCATCGTAGGACTGTTTTTTTCCAAAGGAATTCACCTTGAACAAATGCCAACATCTTTCCGCCGTAAGACTATCAGGCACGGAAACCGGTTCAAAATGAAATTCCCTGTCCCCTGCATAAGTGTAGCGGTCTATTTCCGGTCCAAAAATATCAAAAGTCATGTCGCCTGTGGTAGGAAGATTACGAACAAGGGACGCCAGATATGAGCCCAATCCCGACCTACCGTGGTCACAACCAAATGTATCTATTCCAACTTTCATTGTTTCAGTATACCACAACTAGCTTTTTTTTGCTATACTATGGACATGAGTACATTTTTAGATTACGGAATCGACAAGGATTTACAGGCAAGGCTTGAAAA
>JAZUEV010000127.1:0-4985 GCA_045640345.1 Treponema sp. | reverse complement strand
GTGTCATTCCGAATTTATTTTGGAATCTCTATACTGTATATAGTGTAGATGCCGAGTCAAGTTCAGCATGACGGAATCTTTTAGACAACCCTGTATCTAATTTTTAGATGTTCCCACATAAATGGAGTTAAATATGGATTTAGATTCAATCAGCAAAAAACTTCGCAAGGGTGCCCAAACTTTAGCCCTTCACAATGCCGCAAAAAAGAACCATGCCTTAAATTGTGTGGTCCAATCAATAAAAGACAACAAACAAAAAATCCTTGACGCAAATGCTCGTGATGTGGAATCTGCCCGCAAAGGTGGAATGACCGAATCATTGGTGGAGCGTCTTGCTTTGGATGAAAAAAAGTTTTCTTCTATTATAAGTAGTCTTGAAGTTATCATTTCCCAGACCGACCCAATTGGAGAGGATGTGGCTGGTTGGACAGTTCCAAATGGAATGACAATCCGCCAGACCCGTGTGCCGCTTGGAGTTGTGGCAATCATTTATGAAAGTCGCCCGAATGTTACTGTGGACGCTTTTTCTTTGGCTTACAAAAGTGGAAATGCGATTTTGCTCCGCGGTTCATCTTCAGCACTTGATTCAAACCGTGCCATAACCCAGGCAATCATCGAAGGACTTAAAAACGCTGGCGACGATGGTGTTGTTGATTCAATCCATTTGTGTGAAAGCACAGACCATTCCGATGTGAACGAGATTTTGGGAGCTGTTGGAAAAATTGATGTGGTGCTTCCTCGTGGTGGTGCTCGGTTGATTAAGACTG
The DNA here is from genome assembly GCA_045640345.1 of Treponema sp. GTDB lineage: Bacteria > Spirochaetota > Spirochaetia > Treponematales > Treponemataceae > Treponema_D. The sequence goes on along the minus strand of JAZUEV010000127.1, from coordinate 4,218 downwards.
TTGTGGAAAACGCAAAGATTCCAGTGATTGAAACCGGTAGTGGCATCTGTCATCTTTATGTTGATTCCGACGCTGATTTGGACATGGCCGCAAAAATTGCCCAGAACGCAAAAATGCAAAGACCTGGAGCCTGTAACGCCATTGAAACAATTTTGGTGAATAAAAAAATCGCCGCTGATTTTCTTCCAAAAATGGTCAAGGAATTTGACAACAAAGTTTTAATCAAGGCTGATGATTTTACATATCCGATTTTGGAAAAAACTGTTGATCCAAAAAAACTTGTCCACGCCGCAGAAGAAGATTTTGGATTCGAGTTCCTTGATTTTATCGTGGCAGTCAAAGTGGTTGAAAATGTGAACGAGGCAATTGATTTTATCAACAGTCACAACACAAAGCACAGCGAAACAATCGTCACAAACAACAGAGCCAACGCCAGACTTTTCCAGTCCATGATTGATGCAGCCTGTGTCTATGTCAACGCCAGTTCCAGATTTACCGATGGAGGAGAATTTGGATTTGGAGCAGAACTTGGAATCAGCACCCAAAAACTCCACGCCAGAGGACCAATGGGAATCAAAGCATTGACCACAACCAAATTCTTAATCGACGGAGACGGACAGGTTAGGTAAGGGAAAATGCATCGTATTTTTGGGAAAAGGATTTTCTAATGAAAAAAATCTCGTTTATAGATCTCTTCGCAGGTATCGGCGGCATACGACTGGGATTTGAAAAAGCATTCGAAAAAACTTCTCAAACTGTATTTGTCTCGGAATGGGACAAATTTGCACAACAAACCTACAAGGCAAATTTTAATGATGATTTTGAAATTGCTGGAGATATAACAAAAATCGATGAAAATTCAATTCCAGATTTTGATATATGTTTGGCAGGTTTCCCATGTCAAGCATTTTCTCTAGCGGGGAAAAAACAAGGTTTCAACGATAACTATAAGGGGATTTGTAGAGGAACTTTATTTATGGATGTAGCCCGAATTTGCGATGCAAAAAAACCTAAAGTGATTTTTTGTGAAAATGTAAAAGGACTTGCAATCCATGACAAAGGAAACACTTTTAAAATTATAAAATCAACTTTTGAGTCACTTGGTTATAAAGTATTCTATCAAATACTTAATTCAAAAGATTTTGGAGTTCCACAGCATAGAGAACGAATTTACATCGTCTGTTTCCGAAATGATATTGCACCAACAGATTTTAAGTTCCCATCTCCTCAGACTAATGTAAAATGCATAAACGATATTCTGCAAGATGCTCCAATTCCTTCAAAATACTATTTAAGCACTACATATTTTGAGGCATTAAAACGTCACCGTGAAAAACACGAAGCTGCAGGACATGGCTTTGGATATGTTATTAGAGATTTAAACGGCTTATCTGGTGCTTTAGTGTGTGGTGGCATGGGAAGAGAAACAAATCTTTTAATAGACACTAGAGAACACTCAATGATTCCAACAACTCGCATAAAAGGTGAGATTAATAAGGATGGAATCAGAAAAATGACTCCCAGAGAATGGGCAAGACTACAAGGTTTTCCCGATGATTATAAAATAGTTCTAGCCGATACACACATGTATAAGCAATTTGGAAATTCTGTAACAGTAAATGTAATAGAAGCTATTGCAAAAAACATTAGAGAGGTTTTATCAAAAAATGACAAATAAAATATGGAGATTCAACAAAGGGGAATGGACAGAAGCCTACGTTTTCTTAAAATTATTAAGCGATGGTAGAATCTATGGAGCAACAAACAATTTTAAGAAGGACTCCTCAAAATTTATAGACATATTGAATATTTTAAGAACAGAAATGTCTTCCATATTAAAATATGAAAGGGACAATGATGCAACAAACCCAAAAGTTCATGCATACGAAAATGATTTAGAATTTGCAATCATTACAGTTCCAGAACTTTCCGAAAAAGCTGCGTTTCTGTATTCAAAACTCAAAGAAATTTCAAAAGAAAAGACTTTTGATGTTCCAGAAATTCAATCATACCTCGAAAAATTAAAATTTTCATCTCCGAAAGTCCCAAAACTGCCAAAAGATTATGAAGATATCTACGGTAAAAAAACAGATATAATTGTAACTATAATTCATTCCGATGATAATTCTATTTCGACTGACGGATTTTCTATTAAATCACATATTGGACAACCTTCCAGTCTTTTCAATTCTGGGGAAGGCTCTCGACTAATATTCAAAATAAAAAATTGTACAGAAGCTGATATGCACAAAATCAATGCCATCGAATCAGAGACAGCTATGATACAAGCTATTAAAAACAACAAAAATCTTTCATTGGAATTTGATAGATGTGGAAAAGAAGTTTTTGCTGACAACCTCACATTTATTGACACAAATATGCTTAAAGCTATTACAACAGCCGTCCTTTGCCAATGTCATTATTTAAATCCTCCAAAATCAAATAATATAAAAGACATTGTAAACGTTGTTGCAGAATACAATCCTTTGGGTGTAAAAAAGCCTGAGTTATTTTATGAAGCCAAATTCAAGTCATTTCTTTTTTCTTCTTTAGCAGGTTTAACCGCCTCAACAGAATGGGATGGAAAAAATAGAATGACAGGTGGATATATTGACGTGAACAAAGAAGGTGATTTACTTTATTATAGAGCTATTTCTGACGAAGTTTTTTGTTCATATCTTTATGAAAACACTTTTATGGACAGACCTGAAAGAGGAGTAAACAAAGATATTGCAATTGCAAAATCAAAAGCAGTTCTTGCAGGAAAAAAGCTTACCGATGCAGACATAGAAGAAGTATCCAAAAAGAATGGTCTAAAAAAAGCAAAAAGAGGTAATTGGGGATATGTTTATGAAGAAGGTAATGAATATTTCTTTTCTATCAATTTTCAGATAAGGTTTAGATAAAAATGAAAACTTTTTATAAAGAATCAGACATGATTGAATATGGCGAAAATCTTCGTAAAGGTGAATTTGAGCATGTTCTTTTTAATGATACAAAAATTATTCTCAACTGCACAGACAAGACTTATGACGATTATGTGTCTGGTATTGCTGAAGATTCCTTAAAACAGTTGGCAAATTTTTTTAAAATTGACGGCATTGTAGAAATTGATTTTATATCCAAAGTCCGTGATGCAATTTTAGATAATTTTCAAGAAAATTACAATGTACGAATAATAAATGCAATACATGAATATTAAACACTCATAAACAGGGAGCAAAATAAATTATGACAATTCAGGAAGCAATAAAACAGTCACGAAAGATTGTTATAAAAATTGGTAGCAACACTTTGGCTAAAGAGGACGGAACTCAGAACACTGATTTTATGAAGAGCATGGCCCGTCAGTGCAAAGAGTTAATCGACCAGAACAAGCAGATTATTCTTGTTTCATCTGGAGCGCAGGTTTCCGGTGTTTCAACTTTGAAGGAATGGCCACGAAAAAAGGATACACATTTTAGGCAGGCTCTTTGTGCTATCGGTCAGGTAGAATTGATGGCCCAGTGGAGAAAGGCTTTTGCTGAAAATGATTTGCACATCGGTCAGCTGCTTTTCACCAAAGATGATTTTGAGGACAACACTCGTTCGCTGAATATCCGCAACACTTTTTTCACTTTGGTTGACGAAGGAGTTGTTCCAATCATCAATGAAAACGACTCAGTTGCTACCGACGAATTTTCCATTGGCGATAACGACAACCTTAGCGCACTGACTGCAATTTTGTGGAGTGCCGATTTGTTGATTTTGTTTAGCGACATCAACGGAATCTACACAGACAATCCAAAGACAAATCCAAAAGCAGAATTGATTGAAGAAGTCAAAAACATTGCTGAATTGAGAAAAGAAATTATCATCGGTTCTGCCAACAGTTTTGGAACAGGTGGAATTGAAACAAAAATCCAGGCGGCAGAAAAAACAACCAGCTACGGAATCCCAATGGTTTTGGCAAATGGTGGAACAGAAAATCCTCTCACATCTTTGGCATCTGGAAATCAAAAAGGAACTCTGTTTTTGGCTGAGTAAAATTTGTAACCGTCAATTCTTCTGGTGGACAGACTTGAAATGTATACGCAGTAGATCTAATTAGGATTAAGAATTAGTTTCATAGCATTTCTTGAAGTATAATATAAAAAGATAGAATTTATCATTTGTTAAGTGATAAACAAGTATTTATGATTTCGGGAGAATAAAAATGCATTTTGTAAAACATGATTA
>JAZUEV010000126.1:0-5752 GCA_045640345.1 Treponema sp. | reverse complement strand
ATTTTTAGAGATGCCCTTTTATAATTGGAGATTTAGGATTAGGATTTTTAGAGCTTTCCCAAAAGTTCATTTAATTTTTGATTTACATTTAATTCATCAAGCAAAGTCATGCAACGGATTTTTGATTGCTCTATATTTTTTTGTGGAGCATTTTCTTTTTTTACGGCACGAATCAAAAGATTTTTTGGTGTGTGCTCCATGTCGATGAATTCCAGAATCTGAACATTATATCCCATCTGCTCCAAAACTTCTCCACGGATTGCGTCTGTTGCCAATGCAGCCAATCGTTCCTGGATGATTCCAAATTTTGTGAGGCTTGCAAATGGACTTTCATTTTCCAATTTCTTATTTTTTTCCAACTGCAAATTTATTTCATGCTGACAACAAGGGACCGACAAAATAGCCTTTGAATTATTTTTTACAGCAAAGTCCAATGCGTAATCAGTTGCAGTGTCGCAGGCATGGAGAGTCACAACAATATCTGGTTTTTGCTGATAAGAAAATTTCGCCACATCACCGACAAAAAAATTCAATCCATCATAATTTAAATCTTTCGCAAAATCGGAGCATTTTTTTATGACATCCTCTTTCAAATCCAGACCCGTAATCGAAACAGGAATTTTTTCAATGACTGTCAGATAATGATAAAGGGCAAATGTCAAATAAGATTTTCCACAACCAAAGTCAGCAATGCGCAATGGATTTTCTTTTGTAAAAACATTTTCCGCATCCAGATTTTTTTCTTTTGCGCAAAGATTTTTTACATCGGGAACAATATCGGAAATGAATTCAAGAAAGCGATTTATCTGTTTGAACTTGTCATATTTTTTTGCAACCACGGAACCATCTTTATTCATTACGCCAAGTTTTATCAAAAAGGGTACAGGAGTTCCTTCTGCCAAAATATAGTTCTTCTTTTTGTTGCCTGCTATTTTTAATGGTGCATTGTTTTTTCTTGGATGACGCAACTCTTTCAATTCGCCACGACGGTTGGCAAGGATCACAATTTCTTCATCTTCGGTCTGTTGGACAATTGATTTAAAAACAAGCCCAGCATTTTCATCGCAAAACTTTTTAAAATCAGCGTCGGAGAATTTTTTTCTAAAGCTTTGTGTCTTTGTAAAAAATTCTGCTTCGTACCCTGAATTGATTTTCAGTGCGGAATCTGAATTTTTCCAAAAATGAATTTTTATGTAAGCCTTGCCCAAAACACTTTCGCATTTGTTTGTGGGTTTTGAAAAAGTTGCGGAGATAATCATTTTGTGAACTCCAATTTTTCTGCATCATCTGGACCTGTTATGACAAACCATTTGGAAGCAGAATCTATCCAATATTTTTTAAAGACATCCTTTATCTCTTTTGCCGTGGTCAATCGGATTTGCTGAATCTGTCTGTCATAGTTTTTGACATCGTTGTAATTTAAAATCGACCAAGTTAAAGCAGACGCTGTGCTTTCGGGAGTTGCCTGGTTGCTGTATGTGGAATTGATGTATTTGTTTTTGTAACTTTCCAAGACATTTTCCAATGGCTCAAAGGAATAGCTTCCACCAACGTTTGTTCCGCTGACAACCATTCCATAACCCATCAAACTTCTGGCTGTGTCCATGGCATAAGTGAAGTCTGCGAAGTTTGAAAGATTGATTAAAAATTCAACACCGATTGGAGCTTTTGAACTGATTATGTAGGATGATGGAGTGTAACAAATGCCATGGCTTTCTCGAACAACAGTAAAAAGCAAATCAGAATAAATATCAGCAGCGATGCCACTTGGAATATATTCTTCAATATTTGTGTTTGGAGCGGCGGGGAAAAGTCTTAATACATAACCAGTTCCAGCACAACTTTCGTGGGTCAGAATCAGTGGCTCGTCATTTTCAATTTTCACCTGAGGAATATTTTTTTCAGGGAGAGCAGTGAAAGTCATAAGACGAAGATTTCCCAATGTTTTGTTAAGTGTGGAAATCAATTTCTCTTTATCGATATTTCCAACGGCAGTAATAAAAATTTTTGATGGATCCATTAAAAATCTATGAAGGTTTTTAAGATTCTGAATTGTGATATTGTTGATTGAATCAATTGTCACATAACTGCATGTTTCGTATGGATGATTTTTGAAAATATCTTTCACGGCGGTATAACTTAAAAGACTTCCTGGATCGTTTAAAGTCTGCTGCATCTGGTTTCCATAATCGGTCATCAATTTTGCATAAAAGGCTTCATCGAATTCGGGATTCATAAATCCATCGGTAAGTGCCAAAAGATTTTCGTCCAAATAGGAATCAAGAACGTTCAATGAAATTACAGAACCTGATGTGGAACAAGATGAAGTGATTGTTGATTTTGTTTCAAACTGTAAAATCTGTCTTGCTGTAAAATCATAATTTTTTGAACTGTTGCACATAAAATAAAACAGCGCTTCTTCAAGACCTGAAGTTTCTGGAGTCAAATGTGACACACCACCACGACTTGCAATTTGAACAGTGGCGATTCTTTTTGAGTCGTCCTTTTTGAAATAAACTTTTATTCCATTTTTCAACTTCAGTTCTTCAAGACCTTCGCTGATTGATTTTATTTCTTTTGCGCTTCTTTCCTCAACTGGTTCAGGTCTATAGATTTCAACAGGATTCTGTTTTTTGTTTCCATACAATTTATTTATCTCGGCGATTTTTGTGGAATCGGCTTTAAACTTTTCATTATTCCACCATGCCGCTTTTGTCATATCTGCAACAATAAATCCTGCATCGTCAAGTTCATTTTTTATTTGATTATAAATTTGAGGATTTACTAAAACAGTTATCAGTGCATTTTTTTTGTAGATATATTCATTGACAAAATCAATCATATCCTGCTGAGTCACCGATGCAATTTTTTCGTTGTAGGAATAATAATATTCTGGAGAAGTTGCAATCCACCAGAAACGGAGATTTGTCAAAAGTCCTGTGGCTGTGCTATTGATAATTGCGTTTTGATCTTCCAAACTTTGTGCGATTACCTTAATTTTTTTTTCATTAAAAAGATTTGAATCGAGTGCCACATCTTTTAAAATATTGTCCTGAAGGTCCTGATAAAATTTCATTGCACGTTTTGCAAGATTGTTTGTTGGATTCATAACTGTCGCGCCAAACTGAATCATACCGCTTTGACAAACAGTCTGGTATCCTTGCCAAATATATTCACGACCTGGAATTTCCAATTCCTTATCAGCAAAAAGATTCATAAGCAATGCACATTCAGGATCGTCGGTGAGCTGACAAAAATAATCCGCAGCATAAGTGTCTTCCAAATCATAATCTGTGTCTGGACCTCTGAACATAAGTGAAACGCTTGCCGTTTGTGGAGAAATCTGATCGTAAGGCATAACCATTGCCACAGGTTTTGACAAAGGATTTTTGTTCAACTGTTTTTGTGGTGCAGGAATTTCTTTTCCATTGTTTGACCAAGTTCCGAATATTTTTTCAACAAGCTGATTTGTTTCTTCTGGATTTATATCGCCACCAATGAACAAAGCTGAATTTGATGGAATATAGAATTTATCTTTTATATCCAAAAGTTGAGCCACAGTTGCGTTTTTTATTACAGGAGTTGAACCGCCTGCCGAAAGTCTGTAAGGTGCTTCCGGAAAAAGCAGATTATAACTGTTGTTCAAGTAGATGTGGCTAGGGTCTGCAATATCACCTTCGATTTCTGACAGAACAACTTTTTTTTCGTTTTCAAATTCCAAGCGATTCATGTTTGGTGTTCTGACTGCTGCGTTCCAAAATGCAAGACCATCTTCCAATCTGTCGGAAGGGATAGTGAAATAATAGTTGACGCAATCCACGCCTGTTGTTCCGTTCCAATTTGTGACACCAAGTTCTGAAAGTGCTCGCTGAACTGATGCTGCATCTTTGTAAAGAGCGTTACCCTTGAACATCATGTGCTCATAAAGGTGGAAAAGACCAGCAGTTTCTGGAGTCTGAGATTTTGCACCAGTCTTAACTGCGATTTCAATATAAACAAGAGGAACCGCATGGTCTTCAGCTACAAAAACAGTCAAACCATTTTCCAAAGTGAATTGGTGTAAATTTTCAACAGAAGTTTTTTCTGCAAAAAGATTTGTGACACCAATAAAAAAAACAGAAATCAAAAATACAAAAAATTTATTCAATTTGTTCATGTCTTTATTGTAAACTAAAATTTGATTTTTGGAAAGACCATAGGATTTTATTCGTGCCAATGTGGTTCATTCATTGAAGCATGGGAGTTCCAAAAATTGAGATTGTCTTTTATTTTTTGTCATAGTATAATTTTTGATGGAGTCATTAAAAATTTGATTTTTAGAAACGACCGTAAAAATGGAGAAAGATTTGAACACAGCACATTTTCATTTGCCAGGACTTTTTGAATTTTTTGAGCTCTATAAAAAATTTGTTCCACTATTTTTTGAGCATAATGAGTTTTTTTATGAGTGGTGCAAGATTGATTCAATCTATGGTAGTCCTGCCGATTGTGTTTGGGGTGGGGGACGTGTTGGTTTTGGAAAAAATCATATTGAAAAAGAAATCCTGAGTTTTTCTAATGACTATGGATTTTCTGTCCGACTTACTTTTAGTAATTCATTGTTGGAGCAAAAACATTTGGACGACAGAAATTGTAATCGTCTGTGTCAGATTTTCAATGACAAAAAAAATGGAATCATAGTTCATTCGGATTTGCTCAAGGATTATATAAAAAAAAATTATCCAGATTTTTATTTTGTTTCTTCCACCACAAAAGTTCTTACAGATTTTTCCGATTTGAAAAAAGAACTGAATAAAAATGATTTTAAATTTGTTGTCCCCGATTTTCGTTTCAACAATTGTTTTGATTTATTGAATCAGCTTTCTGAAATTGAAAAAAATAAAATGGAGTTTTTGTGTAACGAAGCCTGTTGGATAAAATGTCCCACAAGAAATTCTTGTTATGAAAATGTAAGCAAAAAATCATTGGGACTTGATGTGGACGATTGGATTTGTTCTTCGCCAGAAAAAGTTCCATACACTTTTACACGAGCAATGAAAAATCCAAGTTTTATTGGATTAAAAGAAATTCAAAAAAATTATTTGCCAAATGGATTTTCAAATTTTAAAATCGAAGGAAGAAGTTTGGGCAGCGCCTTGGTTTTGGAAATGCTTTTGTATTATTTGGTCAAACCAGAATATCAAATTCCTGTGCGAGAAAAAATTTATTTGGACAGTGGATTGGATTTGTTTTAAGAAAAAATCAACAATAAAAAAATTGTTAATTCCTACAACAAGAATAATTTAGTGTGTATTGAAAATTTATTGCTGAAAACTCTTTTTTCTGTAAACACTGCTTTAATCATTAAAAATTTTATTTGATTATTTTCAAAAAAGGAATTAAAATACTTATAGGAGTTTTTATGAAGGCAACAAAAATATTTAGATCCAAATATTTTTTGATAACTGTCTCTAATGAAAAAAATTGGACACCCTACAATAAAGATTGGGTTCTACACAGAAAGCTTTCAAAAGAAGAATCAAAATCCTCTGGAAAAAAATTTGATGAAGAAATTTTTGCCATACTATATTTTTCTGCTCCTGATATATACAATTGTTCTGAACTAAAAATTGAAACTGTAAATAATTTTACTGCGGAACAGTTTGAGGATATTATAAATTTTGCTCTTATATGTTTTCCTGAATTTTATTTCATAAGAATCAGAAAAAATCTTTTGGACAAAGATTTAGAAACAAAAATGGTTGATAGAAAA
>JAZUEV010000125.1:0-2572 GCA_045640345.1 Treponema sp. | reverse complement strand
CTCATGGTTAAAAAAATTTTTTCTAATATCCCTGTGGAAAAAGACACGCTGGTCAAACTCGAACTGTTCTTGGCAGGCTCATGTGGTTGTCACAAGGACTATATATCGCCGCCCTATTATTTCACCAAACTGAGCAACAGGTTTTTCAATTTCCCAGATCAGACAAGGGGGATATTCCGAGTCATTGAAAAGATGCAGAACACTGAATCCTTGGTGGATGCCTCAAATGTTTTGGACAGGGACACCATCCATTCTTTGACAGTCGCAATCAACCAGACATATATCGACAAACCTAAAAAGTCTCGCGCAAAGAAAAACTCGCCAGCTTTTGACAACGATATGCTGCTTTTTTATGAATCAGACGCTCCAAAGCCTTTTACTCCAAGGACTTTCAAGCTGAAGGAAATAATTCCAAATATTGAAAAGCATCTGAAAAATGGATTCCCCTTGATATTCAACGAACTGAACTATGCGGGAAGCACATTCGGTTATGCCTGTTTCCACTTTGGTAGTCTGAACATACTGAACTATGCCCAACTGCCTATCTGGACAACCGCTCTGAAAAGTTCCATCGGTGGATTCACAAATCTTCTTCACCAAAGACGACTGATGGAACAGTTGGACGATTCCTACAAGTACGACAACCTTACCGGCATATACAACAGACAGGAATTCTCAAAGCAGTTCAAAATCCTCCACGACAAGCTAAAAAAGACTGGCGGAAAATTGACGGTTCTTCTTTCCGATTTGGACAAGCTTAAGCAGATAAACGACCAGTTTGGACATTCGGCAGGGGACAACGCTATTAAGCAGGCTGCGGCGGCATTAAAAAAGTCATGTCCTCCAAGAGCACTCTGCGTCCGTTTTGGTGGAGACGAAATGCTTGCCGTAATCGAAGGGGACGTGGACACCGACGACATCAAGAAAAAAATCGACCAATATCTGAAATCCTATAACCAGAAAAAAAATCTTCCGTATAAGATTAGATCCAGCGTGGGAGTTTTCAAGACTTATGGAAGTGCGGACATCGATTTTGAAAACCTTGTCAAGCAGGCGGACAAAAGTCTTTACGAGGAAAAGAAAATTCATCACGGAGAAATGTAGTTGAACAACTTGAGCGAAAAAATTCAGGACATAATAAAATCCTTCGTGGATAAAGGACAAACCGCAGGAGCAAATGTGCTTGTGTTCAAAGACGGTAAAGAAATTGCCTACGCCGATTTTGGATACAGGGATCTTGAAAACAAAACACCTTTCGCCAGGGACACGATTTTTAGACTTTATTCCCAGACCAAACCCATCACCGCAGCGGCCACTATCCTTCTTGCTTCCCGTGGACAATTGGATTTAGGGGCATATCTTTCCGACTATTTTCCTGAATACGGAACCATGTATGTCAACGACAAAAACGGTTTACGTCAGGCTGAAAAACCGATTTATGTGCAGGATCTGTTGAACATGAGCGCGGGACTTGCTTATCCTGATGACAGATTTGAAGGCGGAAAACAGTCTGGAGCTTTGTTTGACGAAATCGACAAAAGACTTTACACCGAAAATCCCATGACCACATTGGAATTTGCAAACAGGGCATCAAAACTTAATCTGGTTTTTGAACCTGGGACCCATTTTCTTTATGGAATCTGCGCAGACATACTTGGTGCATTGATTGAAAAAATCACGGGTCAAACCTATGGACAATTTTTGAGGGAAAACTTTTTTAATCCCATGGAAATGATGGACACTGATTTTTATATCGATTCCAGCAAAAAAGACAAACTTGCAAAGGCATACAGATTTTCTGAAAAAGGTCTGGAAGAATATGTGACGAACCATCTGGGAAACATCTACCAAAGGGACAGGCAACCTGCTTTTGAATCTGGAGGGGCTGGACTTGTTTCCACAGTTGACGACTACATGAAATTCGCGACCATGCTTATCCAGGACGGAAATTTTGGTGGAAAGAAAATCATGGGCAAAAATGCTGTGGATTTTTTAACAAAAGGCGGTCCAAAAAATCTATCAAACGACCTGGCACAGACTTTCACTTGGATGAAGGGTTACACCTACGGAAATCTTATGAGGGTTGCCACTGACTACCAAGAGTCTCCACTTGTGGGAGGAGATGGAGAATATGGTTGGGACGGATGGATGGGTTCATTCTTTTCAAACGATTCTAAAAATAAAATATCCTTGGTCATGGGCACACAACTTCCAGGAGTCTATCAAATGGGTTCCATGGCTCGACAAATCTTCAACCTGGTCCACGGCTTAAACTAAAGATTACCAAAAGGGTGTCAATTTTTACTTCGTAAAAAACATGTCGCAGACTACGTTTGCTAACAAGTTTTATCTTTCTCATCATAGGACTTGAATTTTTGCTAGGCAAAAAACGATAAAACTTGCAGATTTGTGCAGTTAGATAAACTTAAAATGTCACACGGATTCGAAAAATCTGACGATTTTTCTTTAAACAGGATGATTTTGTGATAACAAAACACATACAAAAGAGACAGCGTTAGCTGGCTCGAATCCGTGTGACAATCGCAACAAACTGAAACCGTCATCCCGAATT
>JAZUEV010000124.1:0-2830 GCA_045640345.1 Treponema sp. | reverse complement strand
AAATTCAGATTGTTCCAACTTGTGTTTCAATCGATGGAGTAAATCCTCCAGACATCTTGGCAGTGGTGGCAGCATCTGCGGCCGTCACGATCAGTGATATTCCTTTCCAGGGACCTGTAGCTGGTGCTCGTGTTGTTTATGTGAACGGTGAATATATTGTTAACCCAACCTATGACCAGATGGCGAAGTCCCAATTGGAAATCGTTGTGGCAGGAACAAAAGACGGATTCACAATGGTAGAAGGTGGAGCAAACGAATGTTCCGAAGAGGTTATGCTCGGTGCATTGGAAAAGGCTCAGACTTTCATCACAGAAATGTGTCTCCTCCAGGAAGAGCTTCGTGCAAAATGTGGAAAGGAAAAGTTGCCATTGGTACCAACCACAGTTACACTTGAGAACAAAGAAGCAATCGAATCGGAAGCCACACCTTTGATGATGGAAGCTTGTTTCCAGAAAGGTAAGCAGGCACGTGGAGACGCTGTTAAGGCAGTGAAGGCAAAGGTCGCGGCAAACCATGCGGAACAGCTTGCAGATGATACACAGAAAAAACTTTTCGACGCTTTGTTCGACGATATCCAGTACAACCTTCTTCGCCAGAGCATTTTGGACAAGGGTGTTCGTATCGACGGTCGTGGAACAGAAGAGATTCGTCCAATCACTTGTGAAATCAACGTCCTTCCAAGACCACACGGAAGTGCCTTGTTTACTCGTGGCGAAACCCAGTCATTGGCTGTAACAACTTTGGGAACAGCAATGGACGAACAGGTTTACGATGACATTGAAGGTGACAGAAGCGAAAACTTCATCCTCCATTACAACTTCCCACCATACTCTGTCGGTGAAGTAGGAAAACTTTCAACAGGTCGCCGTGAAATTGGACATGGAAATTTGGCACGCCGTTCTTTGGCTCCAATGATTCCTGGCCGCGATGAATTCCCATACACGGTTCGCGTGGTTTCCGAGATTATGGAATCAAACGGATCATCTTCTCAGGCTTCGACTTGTGGTGGATGTCTTTCACTTTTGGCAGCCGGTGTCCCAATGAAGAAAATGGTAGCCGGAATCGCCATGGGACTTATCACCAGCGACGAAAACTACACAAGATATGCAATCCTTTCAGATATCCTTGGTGAGGAAGACCACTTGGGAGACATGGACTTCAAGGTGGCAGGTACCCGTGACGGTATCACAGGATTCCAGATGGACATCAAGATTCCTGGTGTTTCAATGGACATCATGCGAAAGGCGTTGGCTCAGGCAAAGGACGGACGCAACCACATCCTCGACATCATGGAGAAGTGTATCGACAAGCCTCAGCCAATTTCTCCTTATGCTCCAAAAATCGATTCCCTCAAGATTCCTGTGGACAAGATTGGTGCCTTGATTGGACCGGGCGGAAAGAATGTAAAAGCATTGTGCCAGCAGTATGGAGTCACAATCAACACAGACGACGATGGAACTGTCACAATCTACGGAAAGACAGGAACAGCAACGGATGCGGCAAAGAAAGCTGTCAAGGGAATCTGTGAAGATCCAGAAGTTGGAACAATCTACACAGGAACCGTCAAACGCATCATGGACTTTGGAGCATTTGTTGAAATCCTCCCAGGAAAGGAAGGCCTTTGCCATATCTCCAAGCTTTCACGCCAGAGAGTGGAAAAAGTTTCCGACGTTCTCAAGGAAGGTCAGGTTATTCCTGTAAAGCTTTTGGAAGTTGACAAGATGGGTCGTTTGAACCTTTCATACATCGACGCCTTGGAAGCTCAGTCAAAGTAAGTACGGACCATAAATAATGCGGCACTCAGAAATGGGTGTCGCTTTTTTTTGTATGTTGTGCTATAATTGAGGAATGATTAAAAAACAGATTTTAAAAAACAATGTGACCTTGGTTACCCAGCAAGTATCTCAGGCAAAAACCGTTGCCATAGGATTTTATTTTGATGTTGGGTCTCGCTATGAGACAAAAGATTTCAGGGGGATAAGCCATTTTTGCGAGCATCTTCTTTTCAAGGGGACAAAGGATTATAGCAGAAAAGATATTGCCGGAAGCTTTGACAGGATGGGTGGACTTGTGAACGCTTTTACCGAGCGGGACGATGTGTGCATGTATTGTGTCATTCCATGGTCGGACAAAAATTTTTCCAAGGCGTTGGATATTTTTTGCAGCATGACCGAAGACTGTATTTTTCCGGAAGACGAAATGGAAAAAGAAAGGGATGTGGTTGAAAATGAGATAGTCTCGGTGGAAGACGACTGCGATGAATCCTCCTTGGACGCTCTTGCAGGGACAGTCTGGAATGGGTCTGGACTTTCCTGGACAATCACCGGAGATATTCAGGATGTGGAGAATCTTGACAGAAGCAAAGTCCTTTCCTGGTATGATGAATATTTTGCAAAGGGAAAATTGACCGTCTACATTGCAGGAAATTTCGATCACGATTTTGCGGTAGAAAAAATCCAGGCGCTAAAAAATCATAAGACTTCCAACGGTTTTCCAAAGGAGAATTTTGTCTGGAAAAGTGGCAACCGATTTGTAAAGTCCAAGTTCAACCAGAACCAGGTCTATGTGAACTATCCTCTGCCAAATTATCTTGATGAAAAATCCTATTGGGCGATGTGCGTTTTCAATTCCATTTTCGGGGACACAATGGGAAGCAGACTTTTTGAAACCCTCCGTGAAAAAAACGGTCTTTGCTATGCCGTCTACAGTTTTTATTCTTTCTATGAAAACAACGGTATCTGGTCCGCCTGCGCTTCCTGTGAGAAATCAAATGTTGAAAAAGTTTTAAGCCTTATGACAAGGGAAATCGAATTGGTTTTGGAAAAAGGTA
>JAZUEV010000123.1:0-2284 GCA_045640345.1 Treponema sp. | reverse complement strand
TGTTATTTGGACAGGAGTGAAAGATTTGTGGAGATACAATTGATTTTAAAGGATTTTTCCATTAGACTTTCAGAGATTTGGATTGGAGATTCCTTGAAGGATATCCACTGAAAAGTTGTTTGATTCGTGCCGATGGGTCGTACCCCGATTCTTGCGGCTGTGTTCATTCATTTTGGAGAATATTTATGAAAAAACTGGTATTGATTCTTTTGACCGTTTTTGCATTTGGGACTGCTGCATTTGCCCAGGTGAGCGTGGATCCTGATGATACTTTCTATAGCCTGGTGGAATCATGGGAACTGAGGGGACTTATTGATAATGTTCCGCCTCTCAGACCATATCCCATAGCCAATATCCGTGATATACTCCAGTCTGTTATAGAGAAGGGAGACGAAAGGGATGTGGAAAACGCGAAGGAGTGTTGGGAGAAGGTCACAGGCAAGGTCTGGAATGTCTATGCTGAACTTGGGGCCACCTACAAAAAGGATGCCAACAGGTCTGATTTCGGGGACGTACTTTTCAACCTATATCCTGGAGTGAACGGGGATATCACTTTGTTCAACAGTTTTGTTTCCATGGGATACAATTTGGGGCTTGCCGCATATAACAACCAGATTTCAGACTATCTTGCCGTTTTTGAGAACAACGGACATGACGCAAGACGGAACAAGGTCTCCTTTGGAAAATTGGATGTATTCCTTGAGGCGAACGATATCCTTGCTGTCGGTAAAAAAAACATATATGCCCAGGCGGGAATCTACAGGTCAGGATACGGTCCTTTCATTGGAAGCGGTCTTTCCGTGAACGACAATTCCTATCACAGAACCAATATTTCCTTCACGACTCTGAATCCACGGTGGTCATATACCCAGCAGTATTCAGCCATCGGTGCCACAAAGAATTTCGATGGAAGTTTTTTGGCTCCCGACAAGTTCATGGCTTTCCATGCGGTTGAGTTCAAGGTTGTCCCTCAATTCTCTTTTGCCTATTACGAATCCATAGTGTTTGGAAAAAGACTGGACCTTTCATATCTGATTCCTGTTCCTTTTATTGTCGCCCAGGAGATTGGTGGATACAACGACAACCTACAGATGGGACTTGCGTTCAAGGTTCTTCCTTACAAGGGGTTCCTGTGGGCAACGGACATTTTTGTGGATGATTTTGATATCGCTGGATTTTTCAAGAACGGTATCGATTCAAGAATCTTCATCGCCGCAAAGACAGGTGTCATCTATACTCCATCGAATTCCTTCTGCACCAGGGTTTCCTTGGACTATACGTTCCTGACCCCTTACACATATACCCATGCCGACTACGCCGACACGACCACCGGGACAATCAAGCCTGGCATGTATAATTATTTGAACTACACCAACAACGGAATACCGATGGGTTCTTCCTATCCGCCAAACAGCGACAGACTTTCATTCGAACTGGACTTCTTGCCTATGCCGTCCATGCACATAAAACTTATGTCCACATTCCTGAGACACGGTAACATAAACGAAACAATTTCGGACGACGAAGCCTTGGCATATCTGAAAGCGGACTACGGAACATACTCAACGGACGGCGGACTTAATAACCATCCATATATGTCCAATCCAAATGGAAGCGTCGGAACTTCCTTGGGTTCATCCAGCGAATGGAATTTCTTGTGCCAGGACAATCTTATGTTCGTTCTTCAGGAAAGCATTGGCGCGGAATATTCTCTCAAAAAGTATAAGTGGGGACAGCTTTCGTTTAACTTCAATTACCTGTTTGAATGGATCCGCAACAAAGGTGTGGACACTGATATGTTCCCAGGTCTTGGTTCGAATTTGCAGGACAATGGAAATGGAAGCTACGGCTATGATGGAAATATCTACACTGGCGCGGAACTGGTTGAGAATTTCAGGGCCATCTGGAGAAACGCCTTGCACAATGAAATCAACAACTATTTTTCAATTGGAGTTAAATATCAGTTCTAGGAGGAATGAACTATGTCGGATTTTAAGAAAAGAAGTTTAAGCGATTTGGAAAAATATAGCCAGCAGTATCTTGGAAAATTAGGGGAACTGACACTCAAGGGATCCAACAAGAAGATTTTTGAAAAACAGTTGGTCAAAAACGCAAGACATGCGCTGGAAAACGTGGATGCCGATGTCTTTTTGAGGAACGGAAGACTCTATGTTGCCTGCAATGAAGAACAGTGCCAGGTCGTGGAGTTTGTTCTGGACCATCTTATTGGTATAACCGGTTGGGCAAAGGTCAGGGCCGTGGAAAAAAATATCGATGTCATCAG
>JAZUEV010000122.1:0-15046 GCA_045640345.1 Treponema sp. | reverse complement strand
CCAGCCTTCAATCCTGGAACAAAAATGTGCCAAACATCACCGGTTCTATTTATCTTTGGGTCAAATTCAATAACCTGTTTCGGATTGTTGTCATCCTCGTTTTCAAAAATGTTGAGGATAACACGGGTTCCGTTTCTACTAAAAACTGCAAAATTCACCCCGTCCTGAGTCAAAGTCGCTCCAAGAGGATAGGGTTTGCCAACTAGATTTTCCATAACGATAAATTATAGCAGAAAATTTGATTATAAACAAGGGTTAGGGGGGAGTCTCTGAAAATACTAATTAATTTATCTTCGCTCCATAATAATAGCATGCCAACTGGGTGCGGTCCCGCAGGTTTAGTTTTTCCAAGATGGTGCTAAGATAATTTCTGACTGTTCCTTCACCAAGACAAAGGTTCGAAGCAATTTCTTTGTTGTTGAATCCTTTTGCCACTTGGGTGATGATTTCAAATTCCTTGTCCGAAATTCCAAACGTCTGGAATCTTTCAAAATCTTTTGCAGGGAGAATATCTTTTTTTTCTTCATCGGTTTTAATGAGCTTTGGAAGCTTGGGCAAAATGTCTCCACCAAAAACTGTTTGTCCACTCATAACTGCTTTTAAGGCCGGGGCAATGCTTTCAAAATCCTGTTTCAAGATATAACCTTTTGCGCCAAAGGTGATCGCCTTGATGATATATTCGTCGTCCGAAAAAGTTGTGAGCAACAAAATTTTTGCGTCGGGATTTTTTTCAATAATTTTTTGTGTGGCCGTAAGTCCATCCATTTCATCCATGCGAATGTCCATCAACAAAATATCTGGCTTGTGTTTTTCAAAAAGTTCCAGAGCCTCTTTTCCGTTTGTTCCGCTCGCAAGCACATGAATATTTTTATCGCTTTCCAAAATGGTCTTAAGTGAAAGGCTCACCAATTTGTCGTCGTCAACAATTATTATGTTCATTTAATCCTCCGTATTTTTTTTGAATCTTATGAATTAAGATTTTTTGATTTTATTCTTTCATCACAGTTGCGTTGATGCAAAATCCTTTGTCCGTATTGATTTGGATTATGCCTCCAAGATTTTGGATTCTGTCTTTCATATTCTGTAATCCAATTCCAGTTGAGTTCAATTGAATATTTGTTCCGTTGTCCCTGATTGAAAGTTGAAAAAAAGCGGGATGCTCCCTTACAAGAATTTCCATGGAATTGCAGTTGGAATATTTTTCCGCATTGGTTATGGCTTCCTTTGTGATTGCAATGAATGCATATTTTATTTCTTTTTTGCAATCGTTTTTTATGTCGTATCGGAAATTGATTTTGAATGCGTCCACATTTTCAACAAGATTTTGAATTGATGATTGCAGGTTGATTGATTCGTCATGCAAATCGTGGACGCTTGAGCGAATGTTTTTCATTGTTGTGTCCAATGTTGATTTCAAATCTTCCAATGGGTTTTTTAAATTTTCGTCCTTGTTTAAAACATTGATTGCTGCTGATTGAAGGATGGCTCTTGTTAACATGTGACCCACGTGGTCGTGCATTTCTCTTGCGATTCTGTTTCTTTCTTTCAATGTGGCTGACAAAATATTTTCGTCCTGCGCCTTTGCCAATTCCTTGAACTGCATTTTTACGATTATGTCGCTTTCATTTTTTTTATCCTTTTCGGATTCTAAATTCTTTTCCAGATTGAAAATCCTTTGGCATAAAAATCCTGCAAAAAAATTTAAGGTCGAAATAGAAAAAATCAATAAAGTCTGGAGAGTGCTGTTGCGAGCAAAAATCATCACAAAAGATAGAACTGTGAAAATAAAATTTATCTTATTTTTTTTCTGTCCCAAATCAAAACAGAGACTGGGAATAAAAAAACAGAGGCTTGGAAAAAATCCAACGCTTACACAAAAAACACATTGTATAATAGAAGAAAATTGATTTATTTTTTTATTTGATTCCTTATGGTCCTTGCTGGAAATTTCGTCAAAAAAACAAACAATGATTGCAAGCAAAAAACTCACAATCAAATAATTTTTTTCATTTACAAAAAAAAGAGATAAAATCAAACTCAAAAAGAGGGACAAGGTTTTCCCGACAATCGAAATCATAAATCCAATGTATCAAAAAAAATGACATTTGTCACATAGAAAGTGAGAATTTTCACTACCAAAATTTTTTTTGCGTATTATAATGAAAAATGAAAAAATCCGATTGACTAAGAGGAAAATTATGGGTGAAAAAAATGTTGCAATCGAAGTTAAGGGTCTTGTAAAAAAATATAAAGAGATTTTGGCTCTGGATCATTTTGATTTGACTGTTGAGGAAGGTGAAATCTTCGGTCTTCTTGGACCAAACGGTTCTGGAAAAACTACAACAATGAATTGTATTTTGTCGTTGCTGTCCTATGATAAAGGTGACATAAAAGTCTTCGGTCAGAAAATGGAAAGCAACAGTTATGATTTGAAAAAAAAGATTGGTGTTGTCATGCAGAATGTGGCAGTGTTCAATGAACTGAATGTTTATGAGAACATTGATTATTTTTGTGGACTTTACATCAATGATAAAAAAACTAGAAAGCAGTATGTGGAAGAGGCAATTGAATTTGTTGGACTGCAGGATTACAAAAAGTTTTTACCCAAAAAATTGTCAGGTGGTCTTTTGAGAAGATTGAACATTGCCTGTGGAATTGCTCACAAACCAAGTCTGATTTTTTTTGATGAACCGACTGTTGCCGTTGATCCACAAAGCAGAAACAATATTCTTGAAGGAATCCAGAAGTTGAATAAAGCGGGTGCCACAATTGTTTACACATCCCACTACATGGAAGAAGTCGAACAGATTTGCCACAGAATTTTGATTATGGACAAGGGACGGAAAGTTGCTCTTGGAACAAAAGATGAACTGAAGCAGATGTGCAAGACTACAGAAAAAATTCGTGTGGAGCTTTTGGACAGTTCCATGGAGCAGGTTGAGAAATTTAAAAATCTTCCACACCTTTGTGACAATGAAATGGAAAACGGTTTTTTGAAACTTTCTTTCGACGGTGGTGCGCACAATATGATTAAGGTCATGGAGATTTTGAAAAACGAAGACATAAAATATGGACGACTTACCAGTGAACTTCCAACCCTTAATGATGTGTTCTTGGAGATAACAGGAACAGAGTTGAGGGATTGACGCAATTTCAATTAGGTATCTTGGGATACCTAATTGAAATTGCTAACGAGTTTTTGCTTTGCTGCCAAAGGGCATCAATTTTTTTTCTGCGAAAAAAAAGCGCAAAAACTCGATGGACTGTTAATTGGGTTTTTGTTTTGCTGCCAGAGGGTATCAATTTTTTTCTGCGAAAAAAAACGCAAAAACTCAAGGGACTGTTAATTGGGGGTTGCTTTGCTGCCAGAGGGCATCAATTTTTTTCTACGAAAAAAAACGCAAAAACTCGACGGACTGTTAATTGAGTTTTTGTTTTGTTGCCAAAGGGTAACAATTTTTTTATGGGAGTGAATTATGTTTGGTCATATTTTTAAGAATGCAATTTTGGTTGCTGTACGGGAAAAGACGAATCTGTTTTGGAGTTTTGTTTTTCCAATACTTTTGTCAACATTTATGTTCCTTGGATTCATGGGGATAATGGACAAAAATGAAATGTTCCATAATATTCCTGTGGCATTGGTTGAGGAATCAGCTAATGATAGTGGTCTAAAAATCATGCTCAAGGAAATGGCAAAAGATGAAGACGGAATGATTGATTTAAAAATCTTGAGCGAGGAAGAGGCAAAAAAATCTTTGCAGAAAAAAGAAATCTCAGGAATCATTTTTGAAAAAGATTCATCCTTGATTGTTCGTGACAATTCAGTTAACAGTACAATCCTGGAAGAGCTTCTCAAAATCTATAAGCAAAATGAAATGATGGTGAAGGATTCTTTTTTGATTGGAAACAGTTTGAACAATTTTAATGTGGACGAATTGAAAAAGACCATGAACGACAGGACCTGCTATTACAAGGAAGTCCATTTTGTTGAAGGAAGTCAAAATAAATTCTACAATTATTTTTATGCCATATTTGCAATGAGTTGTCTTTTTGCATCATTTTCATCTTTGAGTGCCATCAGTAAAATCCAAGGGGACTGTGGTGCTTTGGGAATGAGACGAAATATTGCTCCAGCCCACAAGCTTGCTACAATTGTTGCAGAATTTTTTGCGTTGCTTTGTTTGCAGTTTGCGGCACAGGTGATTTCACTTTTCTACATGAAGATTTTGGGAATTGATTTTGGAAACAAGATTCTACCAATAATGCTTACACTGTTTTTTGGATGCTGCATTGGTCTTGCAATTGGTGTAATAATTGGTGCCATAAAAAAATTGTCGGAAGGATGGAAAATTGGTTTGAGCATTTCAATTGGAATGATTCTATCTGTCATGGCAGATCTTTGTGTCGGTGGATTTAAAAACCTGATTGAAAAAAATATTCCAATCATCAACAGAATAAATCCCGCGGCATTGATTTCGGATTGTTTTTACAGTCTTTCGATTTATTCCGATTACAGTATTTTTACACGCAACATAATTACCCTTGCCATTGAATCTGTTGTTTTGATTTTGGTTGGATATTTTATGGTCAGAAAAACAAAGTACAAGGAGTTGTAGGATGCAGAACTTTAAATTATTTTTCAAATTGTTAAATAAATACAAAGGACAGATGATTATGTATGTTGGAATTTTTTCCAGCATTGTTTGTGGAATCATCAGGGCAAACAGTTCCAATCCAAGCTCCACTTACCAAACCAAAGAATGTTCTTATGTTGTTTTTGACGAGGACAAAAGTCAAATCAGTAAAGCAGTTTGCGACTATCTTGAAACCAATAACAAAAAGATTGAAGGAATCGAAAATGACGAAAGAAAAATTCAGGACGGAATTTATTACAGCGAAATTGATTGTGCAGTTTTTATTCCATCGGGATTTGAGAAAAAAGTTTTGGAAGGAAATGCAGGAGAACAGATAGAAATTAAAACTTTTGCAGGTAGCCAGACTTCTGTTTTGTTTGAAACATCCTTGGACAATTACATCAATATTTTTTCAAACTACCTAAAAATATTTGACGGTGATGTAAAAAGTGCAGTTGAAAAAACAAATAATGCAGTTAATGTAAACGTGGATGTAAAACTTCAGGACGGAAAAAAATCATCTGTTGTAACACCAGCACACACGTATTTCATTTATCTTGCATGGATAATGATTATGGTTTTGGTCAACGGAATTGGTCCTGTGTTGATTTCATTAAAAGAAAAAGAAGTTAAAAAAAGAATCTTCTGTTCATCTTGCAAATTTTCATCAATGCAGCTAAGTCTTTTTGCAGGAATGTCTTTGGTTGGACTTTTGGTGACAGTATTCTTTGTTGTTCTTGGAAAAATAATTGTTGGAAAATCTGATGTTCCGAGTTTTTACTTTTTCCAGGGATTGAATCTTTTGTGCTATGCTATTTTTTCTTTGGCGCTTACTTATCTTTTTTGTGCCATCACAAGAAAACAGCCAATCCTTTCCATGCTTTGTAATGTGGTAAGTTTGGGCATGGCATTCCTTTGTGGTATATTTATTCCAATTGATTTTTTGTCAAAAGGAATCGTAAAGGTCGCTCACTTTCTGCCGGCATTTTGGTATGGAAGGGCAGTGGATGTAATCGAACAGAGCGGACCAAATTTGGAAATGGTTTATTGCCTTGGAATTGAACTTTTGTTTGCAGCCACACTTTTTGTAATCGGTGGAGTAGTGAACAGAAAAAACAATTCATAGGACGAATTTCGAGTTTAAATTTCAAGCAAAGTTTATAACGCAAAGGATATAAAATTGTCACACGGATTTGAAAAATCTAATGATTTTTCTTTAAAATATGATAATACGAGACTTTTATTTTATGAAATCGCTGAATCATTAAATCATATCCGTGTGACAAAATAAAATACTCAAAAAAAGGACTAAAAAAAATTATAAATATAAGGAGTCTCTAAAAATTGCAATTATTAGAGATGCCTATTTTTCATATTCTGATTGATTTTGCGGGATTTTTTTGCCGAAAATAAAAGTATGAATCAGGAAAACATTGACTTTTTTTTATTTCAGGCAAACAAACTTTTGAAGGAGATTTTTGAGCAACTTTCAAAAGATTTTTTCAAGCGCATTGAGGTAAGGACTTTTGATTTACCCAAGTCGGAAGAATCGGAGGATAATAACAACGATGAACTTTCCGCGTCAGCTTTTATGCCAGTGGTTTATCAAGAGCAATTGCAGTCTGAACTTTCATCCTCTGGTGAGACTGCTTTTATGTCCAAACCTTTTTCCGATTCGAACTCAATTGTTTTTTTCTTGATCTTTTATGAATCAACAAAAAATGATTTTGCCAAGCGATATGAAACTTTTTGCGAAGATCTTTGCACAGTGATTTTTGAAAATCTGATTGAATATTGGAACAAAGGCAATCCATATTTTTACAACAGCACGCTCCGAGGGATTTTAATTAACAATGCTCTGGAAAATCTTGTGATAGAAGTTTCAAAAATTTGTAGCGGATATAACGATGTGGCGATCTATGAAAACATCAACCTGTCACTTTTGGATATCCTTTCAGACCTTTGCTATCAGACTTATGAAAAATCAGAGTCCAGGGGGTTGATTTATTTTACCGACAGTGTAATCAACGGGGACTATCAATTTAAATTCCAAAACAAGGAAGACTTTGGTCCGTTCTCCATTGAAAATAAAAAATTGATTCGAAAACTTTTGGAGCTTACTGATTTAAAAAAAGGCATCGGAATCATTAGCGACACAAACAATATTTTTGGAATTGGAAAAATTAAGGATGGCTGCATTAATTACAATGCGACTTTTAGATCCAACCATATCTGGAGTCTTTCAAAGGGCAACACTGAGCTCATCTCCATGAAAAACGGAAACCTGACTTTTAATCCTGGACAAATCCCTTGGGGAAAATTTTTTGATTATGTTACTAAAAATCTTCCAAGCATGGGGGACGCTGAAATTTACAATCTATATGGAATCATCAAGACTGTCATGGACCAACAAAAGGGAACAATCTTGGTTGTGATGAAGGACGCAGAAAAATATTTGGAGCGATATAAAGATTTGTCCATAATCGTTGAACCTGTTGAACTTAACAAAAGCAATGTCGAAAAACTTTCATCAATCGACGGGGCAATTTTTATGGATGAAAAATGTATGTGCTCTTGCTTTGGTGTGATTCTGGATGGATTTGACACTGGCATGGGAAATAGGGCTAGGGGATCAAGATTTAATTCCAGCGAAAGATTTTTCAATTGGTGCAAAAATCAACAAGGGGATGAGGTTATTGTTTTTGTTTTTTCTGATGATGGAAACTATAATTTTTTCCCGGAGCTTGATTAGGGACGATGGGGTACACTATTATTAACCAGTCCCCCAACAAGTGTGGTAGAATTTTTAATCGGTCATATCTGAGATTTCTCCACTACGGTCGAAATGACAGATGTTGCTCCAAAGGGTGTCGTTCCGTCAAAATCAACCAGAGTTACTGTTAATCGAGGGATGCTGAAATAAATTCAGCATGACAGTCTCATTTACATGTTGTCGCAGAAAAAAAATGTCATCCCGAATTTAGTTCTGGATTTTAAAATCAACCAAGTATGACTGTTGATAAAAAGATGCTGAAATAAATTCAGTATGACAGTCTCATTTACATGTTGTCGCAGAAAAAAAATGTCATCCCGAATTTAGTTCTGGATTTTAAAATCAACCAAGTATGACTGTGATTAAAAGATGCTGTGGGTCGCCGGACTGACAGTCATTTCGACCAAGCGAAGCGCGTGGAGAAATCTCAACAACGACCATTGCTTTTTTAGATTTCTCCATTGCGTTTGTTTTACTCTTTCCAGTCGAAATAACTGTTTGCTACCACAAGGTGTCATTTCGGAATCTCAAAATGAATGAACAGGGGTATGTATCCATCGGCATGAATCAACTATTCATTGTATAAAAATTTTATTGTTAATTTTTAAATTTTCTTCTATAATATATCTTATGGATAATGAAATTAATCAGAATGATTTGGCAAACGAAATGCCAGCTGTGGGACCAAAGACTGCTTTGGTTTCAATTATTGGACGACCTTCTGCAGGTAAATCAACTTTCCTGAATACTGCTAGCGGTGAAAAAATCAGTATCGTGTCTTCCATTCCACAGACCACAAGAAATGCAATCAAGGGAATTGTGAACACATCTTATGGTCAGCTTGTTTTTGTGGACACACCAGGGTTACATCAGAGCGACAAAAAGATGAACCTTAGGCTCACCCAGATTGCTGAAGAAAATATCAAGGACAGTGACGCCATTTTGTATATCATCGATTCCACCAGGGACTTTGGCGAAGAGGAAGAAATGATTGCTCTTTTGGCAAAACCGTTTGCAGATAAACTTGTCATTGCCATCAACAAGATTGACGATGTGCGTGCAAAAAAAGATAAGGCGAGAGAGTTTGTTGAAAAATGGTTCAAGGATTTTCCAAAAGAAAGGGTTGTGGAAATCAGCGCAAAGGGTGACCAAAATGTGAACGTTGTTTTGAAAGCTCTTTATGATTTATCACCTGAGGCTCCCCATCTTTATCCCGAAGAATATTACACAGACCAGGAAGTTGAATTCAGGATTGCGGAAATCATTCGCGAGCAGGCAATCAATCGTCTTCAGCAGGAAGTCCCACACGCAATTTATGTCAACATTGAGGACATGAAGATGAATGGAGAAAATCGTCTTGATGTTCGTGCTTCAATTTGTGTTGAACGTGAAAGCCAAAAAGGAATCGTCATTGGAAAGGGTGCGTGCGTAATCAAGGAAATCAGAAAGGAAAGCATGAAAGTCTGCCGAGATATTTTTCCATATTGGGTGTCACTGGATTTGCAGGTCAAGGTTGATAAAAATTGGCGACAAAAGGATAAAGTGCTGAACAAGATTTTGAATCATTAAATGAATTGGGCATCTTAAAAAAATTACAATTCTTAGAGGTTTCTAATTTTAAAACAATTTATATAGGAGTAGAAGATGGCAGTAAAAATTATTTTACTTATTCTTTTCTTTGCTGCATTTATTGTGGTCGGAATGTTGTGCCGCAAAAAGAGTAGCAATGTGGATGGTTTTGTTCTTGGTGGACGAACTGTAGGTCCTTGGCTTACAGCTTTTGCTTACGGAACTTCCTATTTTTCAGCGGTAATCTTTGTTGGTTACGCAGGTCAGTTTGGTTGGAGCTTTGGTATGGCATCAACCTGGATTGGTCTGGGCAATGCTTTCATTGGTTCACTTTTGCCATGGGTTATTCTTGGTCGTCGCACCAGAATTATGACACAGCATCTTGGTTCAAAAACCATGCCTGAATATTTTGGACAGAGATATGATTCAAAGGGCTTGAAGATTGCGTCATCTGCTATCACTTTCCTGTTTCTGATTCCATACACAGCGTCTTTGTTCAACGGACTTTCCCGTTTGTTCAGGATGGCTTTCAATGTTGATTATTCTGTTTGTGTAATCGTCATGGCTGTTTTGACTGCTGTCTATGTTATTGTCGGTGGATACATGGCAACAGCTGTTAATGATTTTATCCAGGGAATCATCATGCTTGTTGGAATTGTCGCAGTGATTGCCGCAGTTCTTTCAAAAAATGGTGGATTCATGGGTTCAATAATCGAACTTTCAAAAATCGAATCAGGGGAACTCAAAGGTGGATTCACATCTTTCTTTGGACCGCAACCATTCTATCTTTTGATTGTAGTTCTTCTGACATCCCTTGGAACTTGGGGACTTCCTCAGATGGTTGGAAAATTCTATGCCATCAAAAATGAAGAATCAATCAAAATTGGAACAGTGATTTCCACATTCTTTGCAATCGTTGTTGCCGGTGGATGCTATTTCCTTGGAGGATTTGGTCGTCTCTTTACAACCCAGGCGGCAGTCTCAAAAGAAGGATTTGATTCAATTGTTCCAACCATGCTTTCAGGTTTGCCGGATGCGATTATAGCAATCGTATTGGTTTTGGTTTTGTCGGCATCAATGTCAACACTTTCTTCTTTGGTTTTGGCATCAAGTTCCACATTGACTTTGGATTTTATTGGTGGAATGAAAAAGAAAAAGATGAACGAAAAAACAAACATGTTTGTGCTTCGTCTTTTTGTTGCAGTGTTCATTTTGATTTCAGCGGTCATTGCAATTGTCCAGGCAAAATCAAGGGTGACATTCATCGCTCAGTTGATGGGAATTTCTTGGGGCGCTTTGTCGGGTTCATTCCTGGCACCGTTCCTTTATGGACTTTACTGGAAGAAAACATCGAAGGCTTCTGTTGTGACAAGTTTTGTTTTCGGAACTTGTGTAATGGTTTTCCAGCTTTGTGTTTCATTGGGATGGGCAAATGTTAGTGGATCACCATTCCTGAGTTTCGTGTTCAAAAACTCTTTGTACTCTGGTGTTTTCTGTATGCTTGCTTCAATGATTATAGTTCCTGTGGTCAGCCTTTTGACAAAAAAGACAGTGCCAAATGGAACAGACCAGATGTTTGCTTGCTATGATAAAGCTGTTACAGTCGCCGCAAAATCAGTTCTTTCAAACGAGAATTAATTAGCAGGGCGAATATCGAATAAAAAAATTGTCATTTCGACTGGAGGAGGCGAAGCTGACGGAATGGAGAAATCTAAAAACAAAGGTCGTTTCTGAGATTTCTTCACGCCGCTTTGTTTTGGTCGAAATGACTACTTTGATAAAGACGATTCATTAAAGTGAAAAAATAACATCAAAAAAACATTGCTGCCTAAAAGGTTTCATCATGCTGAATTTATTGGCCTTCGGTGATTTCGCACTGCATCTCTTGATCAAAGTCACACTTGGTTCATTTTGAGATTCCGAAATGAATTCGGAATGACCCCCTATATTTATCAAAACCAAAATAAAGCTCCGTCAAGTTGAACTAGTTAGCCTTCGGCGGCTTTGCACAGCATCTTTTGATTCGTGCCCGATGGGGTTCATTCATTTACATCTCAATTCTGTTTTTGCCTTTTTCTTTTGCTTCGTACAGTTTTTTGTCGGCGGTAATCATCATGGATTTGTATGACTTGTTTTCACATTCATCATAAAGGGCAATTCCTCCGCTGACTGTAATTTCCACAGTGAAAAAATATTCCAGGCTGATTTCATACATTCCTTTTTTAATCTTTTCTCTGATGGAATCCATTTTTTTGCGGTCCACCTTGTTGAAGAGAACTATAAATTCATCGCCACCGAATCGGATAACACAGTCTCCGTTGTTTTCGTTGATAACATTTTTAAGGACCTCAGCGACAAAAGCCACAACCTTATCTCCAATGTCGTGACCAAAATCATCGTTGAAATGCTTGAAGTTGTCTATATCAACAATCATAAAGGAATATTTAAATTGCGGATCTTTCCATTTTCCGTCCTTCACATCAATCAGCATACTGTTGACATAATTTCTGGAATAGACTCCCGTAAGTCCGTCGGTGAAAGAAAGATGCTTAAGTTTTTCGTTGGACTTTTTTAGATTGTGGTAAATATTCGCATACATTCCCACCAACCAAATGGCAAATGCAATAAGGATACATGATGGGATATATCTGTCAACGGTAATCCATCTTGAATCAGGCATCAAAGAAAATTCCCAGTTCAGATTTCTGACATTGAATTTTAGGGTGACAGGTTTTTTGTCCATTTTGCCGTCTTCAGCCATGACCTTCGTTTCTCCGTTGTCGATAAATGAAAGTCTATATGCCATACCCATTTTTTTTAAATTATCCAGATTCAGCGTGGACAGAAGATTGTCATAATCCATGGTGACTGTGACCAATCCCCAAAGAAGTTCTGAATCTCCAATATCCATTATAACTGGAGCACGACCTGCCATGCCCGTTCCACCTTGGATAAGGGAAAAAGGATTTGTCAAAATAGTTCGTCCATTTTTATAAGCATCAATGGCTTCCAAATTTCCAGGCATGGACGAATCCATAAAGTTGAATCCAATGAGAGATTCGTTCCCCGTTAATGGATAAACTTTTTCTACAATTCCCTCTGGAGCAAGGGCGATATTTTTTAGGGCCACACCTGTTTCTTCTTTTACGGCATTGTAAAGTTCCTTAGCCATTTTATCAAAAAAATCTGTGCGACCGTTGTTGTCAATGACCATTGCGTTCAGTGTGTAAATCCTTGCCATTACACAGTCAATCGTTGTTATGATTGTCTCTATTTCATTTGAGGCGATGTAGTGGTAGCGCTCCCTTTCGTTGTGATAATCCCTCATCAACATGATTATAAAAATGCTGGTGGTTATGAGAAATGTGGAAAAACATGCAATGAATATGTTAAAAACTTTTATACTAATCTGTTTCATAATATATCCTCCCAAGTTTCTCCGATATCCTTTTATATTGTACAACGATAATTACATATTGTCACTAATTAAAATTTCCTTCAAATGATTATCGGCAAAAAATACAAAGAATTTGTACGAAAGTTGATTTTTAATTCATGGAACAGTTTATAGCATAGTGCTTACTGAAAAAGTATTTTTCAGCTCTTTTTCTTTTTAAGGTCATTATTTACGGCTTACAGCCGAGCTGGTTTATTGCCTGTAGGCAAAGGGACTTTTTGTCAGGGACTCCCATGGTCTTACGCACCTGCTTAGACCATGCCTACTCAGAAGCGAGCTCCTCCCTTCCACTTTAAACTATAGTCCGCGAGTTTGCACTGCAAACTCGCTAAGCAAGCGACAGCTTGCGACTGGCACTGTTCAAGGGGTTCGCCCCTTGAAAATTCCCATCATTACTTCATCCTTTCAGGAGTCCTTTGTAAAGTGCATACATTTTTCTGTTTTTTATCTCTTTTCTTTGCACTTTAAACAATAATTGTAACCATATTTCGTTATTATACTTAAAGTTATGAGATTTTCTGTAAGCACTAGCATAAAATATGTGGCAGACCTTTGTGTTTGAGATTTCTCCACGCGCTTCGCTTGGTCGAAATGACAAGAATGACATCGGTCGAAATGACGGATTGACATCGGTTGAAATGACAAGAATTACATCGGTCGAAGGATGATGATTGCGCCGCCTATGTGTTTTGTTGCTACAATTAATCGGTCATTACGCAATCACCAACCAAGCCTGGGACAAGTGTCTTATGCTATGATTGGTCGGTCATTGTTGAGATTTCTCCACGCGCTTCGCTTGGTCGAAATGACAAGAATGACAACGGTTCGAATGACAAAAATGTCAACGGTTGAAATGACGGATTGACTTCGGTCGAAATGACAAGAATGACATCGGTTCGAATGACGAAAATAATAAAAGTCCAAATGATGAATTGTGGGACCATAAGAAAAAGTCACCTCGAGCGTTAGTCGAGAGGTCTAATTTAAATTGACAAGTCTTTCCATTCTGGATTTAATGTTTCTATTAGATGATTTTTCTTTTGTCTGTTCCATTTTTTCAATTGTTTTTCTCGCTTGATAGCCTCTTTCACGTCAAGACAGTTTTCGTAATAAACAAGTTTATGTACCTTGTATCGTTTTGTAAAACCGTCTATCGCATCTGACTTGTGTTCGTTGATTCGACGCTGCAAATCATTTGTCATCCCAATGTATATTGTGCTGTTGCTGTCACTGGCTAGGATATAAACATAATAGTAATCCAAATTATTCTCCTATTGCTTTTGAGATGGTTCTTTTTGATTGCTAATCAAATAGCAGTCCTTTGTGTTTGAGATTTCTCCACGCGCTTCGCTTGGTCGAAATGACAAAAATTACATCGGTCGAAATGACTAAAATGTCATCGGTCGAAATGACAAAAATAACATCGGTCGAAATGACGAAAATGTCATCGATTGAAATGATGGATTGACATCGGTCGAAATGACAAAAATGTCAACGGTTGAAATGACGGATTGACATAAAAAATCCCCAGTTTTTTAAACTGGGGATGATTAGCCATCTTTGAAAAGTATTTTTAGAGATGACCAGATTTTTTAGCCAAGAATGCTGAATCCCAAATCCTTAATATCTTTTGCGAAAGTAAGGACTGTTTCCTTTGAACCCTGCATTGGTGATTTTCCCATGCCTGGAATCTTTGAAAGGATTGCGTTTGGAACTGTGATGATGTCGCACTTACATTCGTCTGCTTCACAGATGTTGTAAAGTTCACGAGTTGATGCCCACAAGCTCATGGTTCCTGGCTTTGAACGACAAATCTTTGATGTCTTTTTCATAACAGGGATTGGGTCGATTCCAGCGTCTGCCAAGCGTCCTGCGAAAACTGAAACAATATTTTTTGTTCCCTTCTTGAATGCGTTGACTGCTGCACGAACCTGAGCGATTGTGAAGATTGCAGTCACATTAAGCTGGATGTCCTGGTCTGAAAGTTTTTTGATAAGTGGAGCAGTGGAAGTTCCGTCTGTGAGCATGATTGGGATTTTTACATAAACATTCTTTCCCAATGCGCTAATGATTTTTGCTTCCTTTTCCATTGTATCAAAATCATCGCCAAAAACTTCAAAGCTCAAAGGCAAATCTGGAATTGCTGCCACAACTTCTTTTGCAAAGCTAACATAGTCTGTTACTCCAGCCTTTTTCATAAGACTTGGGTTTGTTGTAAAGCCTGTGACATATCCCTTCTTATATTCTGCAATCATTGCGTCCTTGTCTGCACCGTCTGCATAAACTGCAACCTTAAGCTTCTTGAATGTCATCATAATAATACCTCGATAATACTTCGAAAAAATAGTCATGGTTATCCACCATGTACCTACAATTTTAATCCATTGTTCGTGATTTATCAACTTTGTTATTATCACTTAAAAACTAGAATTTTTTTAGTGTCCTCTGTTTGTGGATTCAGATTATGGTCGTTGTTGAGATTTCTCCACGCGCCGCCTATGTGTTTTGTTGCTACAATTAATCGGTCATTACGCAGCCTGGGACAAGTGTCTTATGCTATGATTGGTCGGTCATTGTTGAGATTTCTCCACGCGCTTCGCTTGGTCGAAATGA
>JAZUEV010000121.1:0-2239 GCA_045640345.1 Treponema sp. | reverse complement strand
GGATATCCTCGTGGAAGAATCATAGAAATGTATGGTCCTGAAAGTTCAGGTAAAACGACATTGGCTTTGCATGCTGTTGCCGAGGCCCAGAAGTTAGGTGGAATCGCTGCTTTTATTGATGCGGAACATGCTTTGGATCCTGTGTACGCCAAAAACCTTGGTGTAAATATTGATGAACTTTGGGTGTCCCAGCCGGATACAGGAGAGCAGGCCCTTGAGATTTGTGAAAACCTTGTCAGGTCGGGAGCCGTGGATATTATTGTCATCGACTCTGTTGCTGCCTTGGTTCCTCAGAAGGAAATCGATGGTGAAATGGGAGATTCTGTCATGGGTGTCCAGGCTCGTCTTATGAGTCAGGCATTGAGAAAATTGACAGCCATTGTGGGCAAAAGTCGATGTACAATCGTTTTCATCAACCAGATTCGTATGAAGATTGGCGTGATGTTCGGAAATCCTGAGACAACCACAGGTGGAAACGCCCTTAAATTCTATTCCTCTATCCGTCTTGACATCCGCCGCTTTGAAACAATCGATGGAAAGGGTGATGAAGAGGCTTTGGGAAACAGGGTCAGGGTTAGGGTTGTAAAAAACAAAGTCGCTCCACCATTCCGCAAGGTTGAACTTGATATCTACTTTGGAAAGGGGGTGTCCGCTTCTGCATCAATTTTGGATTCCGCTGTAAAGCATGGCCTTATTGATAAGAAGGGTGCCTGGTATGCTAGGGGTGATGAAAAAGTTGGACAGGGTAAGGAAAATGCCGTCGCCTTTATTGAAAACAATCCAGACTACAGGATCGAACTTGAGCACTTGATTCGTGAAAAACTTTTCCCGGGACAGGTTCTGAGGACAAAGGAAGGTGAGGTCGTCACCAGCGAACAGATTCGTGAATATGAAAAACAGATGAGAGCAAAAGGTGTGGGGACTGGAAATCTCCCACCAGAAGAGCCTCAAAAGACCGATGAAGCTGCTCCTGTTGCGACAGAAGTTGCCGTGGAAGAAAAAAAGGCAAAAACTTCTTCAAAAGCGGCGTCCCTTGCAAAAGCGGCTGCATCCGACAAGCCTGTTCCAGAGGATTTGTTCTAAGCCCTTATGGAAAAAGTGCTTCTTGGCTTGGGATCGAATTCAACCTTTGAAAATCTCAAGCCTTGCCAGATCTTGTTTAACGCAGTCTCCGAGCTAGAATCCTTTATAAAGGATTTAAGGTTTTCTTCCATATATAGAACCGCCGCAATGTATGTGACCGACCAAGATGATTTTTACAATATGGTTGTGGCAGGGTTATTTGAGGGGACTCCAAGGGAACTGCTGGACAAAATCCATTTGGTTGAAAGTGCCTATGGCCGGGATCGCTCCAGGGAAATAAGGTTCGGTCCTAGGCCCTTGGACATTGACATAGAACTTTTTGGGGATGAAAAGATTTCAGAAAGGGATTTGGTTGTCCCCCATGAGAGAATGCTTGACAGGTCCTTTGTTCTGACCCCTTTTGTGGAGATTCTTGAATCCTGCGAACTTTGGGAAAAAGAAAAAATGGACTTTTATAAAAAAAGACTTGAACTTCTGTCCCAACAAAGGATAGACTTGTTCATCTCGAAAGAGGAATTTTTAGGAATCGGGGAAAGGGAACCCCTTGATAAAAAATGAGTGGGAAAATATGAGCGACGCTACAGCAGATTCATCAGTTGTTTCAGAAAATAAGAGACGTTTTAGTGCGGGACAGTTTGAAGGACCCCTTGATTTACTTTGGTGTCTCATAAGGGAAAACAAGGTAAACATTTACGATATTCCTATTGCCGAAATAACGGATCAGTTTTTGGATTATCTTGATTTTGCAAGGGAACTCAATTTGCAGGACCTCAGTGAATTCTATGTCTGGGCAGCGAAACTTGCTCACATAAAAAGTCGTATGCTTTTGCCGGTGGAGGTCTCCTATGACGACGACGATAGCATGGAAGATCCAAGGGATGAACTTGTTGAACAGCTTATCGAATACCAAAGGTTCAAGAAATTGTCTTTGCTGATGGAAGAACAGGAAGAGCAAAGCGAATGGAGTTTCGAGCGAAAAAACATCCAGAGGTATATACCGCCTACTGAATCTGACGATGCCTGGGATGACGTGGATTCGTGGGCGCTGCTTGAGGATATGCAAAAAATCTTCAGGAACTTGACCAATATCAATCCTGACTCCCGCATCCTGAACATGAATGAAGAGATTACCACCAATGAAAAGATTGCTTTGATG
>JAZUEV010000120.1:0-5999 GCA_045640345.1 Treponema sp. | reverse complement strand
CAAAAGCGATTTTAAAATCGTGGCGGATTATTTTGTCCAGAGAAGGAGGAACAAAAGATATGTCCCCAGCAAGGACACCATTCGCCATGTTGACGGTGTCCTGAGACTTATGTCCGTACTCACAGGCGACACACGGTACGAGGCAATCCAGCAGGAATACAGACAGAATGGTCGCCAAGGAGATAACACAATGGGCCAGGTCCTCACCCAATGGCACGACACTGGATTCAACAAGGGTCTAAAACAAGGAAAAGTTGAAGGTAAAATCGAAACTGCAAAAAGAATGTTGAAGCTCAACTACCCTATCAACGTGGTTTCAGAAATCACGCAACTGTCGGTCAAGGAACTTGATAAATTGCAGAAGGAAATTTTGGAATCCCAATAGCAGTAATGAATGTACCTCATCGGCACGAATCAATTTTCTTCTATAATAATTGGCTTTTTACCACTTGAATTCTCAAGAGAATGGGGCTAGAATTAGAGAATATAGGAAACCTCTAAAAATTGCAATTTTCAGAGATACCCTATAGTTTTGATTTGAGGTTATAAAATGGCAAAGAAAAGCGACAACGCATGCAAAGGTGTAGCAAGAGCACCACATCGTTCATTGTTTTATGCATCAGGATATACTGATGAAGAATTAGATCAGCCTTTAGTCGGGGTTATCTGTGCAAAAAATGAATTGATTCCAGGTCATATTGAATTGGATAGAATTTCCGAAGCTGTAAAAGCAGGTGTCCGTATGTGTGGAGGAACACCTATCGAATTCCCAGCAATCGGTGTCTGTGACGGAATCGCCATGGGTCACGAGGGAATGAAATATTCTTTGGTCACCCGCGAGCTGATTGCCGATTCCATTGAGTGTGTCACAAAGGCCCACCAGTTTGTCGCTCTGGTTATGATTCCAAACTGCGACAAGATTGTTCCAGGTATGCTCATGGCTGCAGCCCGTCTTAATCTTCCAACAGTGTTTGTTTCAGGCGGACCAATGATGCCGGGTCATGTTATGGATCCATCAAATCCTTATTCTGGAAAAAATCTTTCCCTTACTGATATGTTCGAAGCTGTAGGTGGATTGGCTGTCGGTAAAATCACTGAGGAACAGTTGAAGGATATGGAGCACAAAGCTTGTCCTGGTTGTGGTGCATGTTCCGGTATGTTCACAGCAAACTCAATGAACTGTTTGACCGAAGTTTTGGGTCTGGGTCTTCCTGGAAACGGAACAATTCCCGCAGTAACTGGAGACAGAATCGCATTGGCCAAGCACGCTGGTATGGCAGTAATGAACCTCTATAAACAGGGAATCACCGCACGCCAGATGATGACAGAGGAGCACTTCAAGAACGGACTTGCAGCAGATATGGCTCTTGGCTGTTCATCAAACACAATGCTCCATCTTCCTGCAATCGCTCACGAGGCTGGAATTGAAATCGACCTTCACATGGTCAACGAGATTTCTGAAAAAACACCAAACCTTTGTCACCTGGCACCTGCTGGACATACCTTCATGTGTGAATTGAATGACGCTGGTGGAGTTCAGGCAGTTTTGGCGGAACTTGCAAAGAAAAATCTTATCAACACATCACTGATTACCGCCACTGGAAAAACAGTTGCCGAAAACATCAAGGGCGTCGTGAACCGCAATCCAGAGATTCTCCGTCCAATCGAAAATCCATTCAGCGACAACGGTGGAATCGCAATCCTCTTCGGAAACCTTGCACCAAATGGAACTGTTGTTAAACGCTCAGCCTGCGCAAAGGAATTGATGAAGCACACAGGACCTGCCCGTGTATTCAACGACGAATCAGAGGCAATGGAAGCAGTCCAGAAAGCACAGATAAAGAGTGGCGATGTGGTCGTTATCCGCTACGAAGGACCAAAGGGTGGACCTGGAATGAGAGAAATGTTGGCAGTAACAGCAGCACTTGCAGGACAGGGGTTGGACAAGGAAGTCGCATTGATTACCGACGGAAGATTCTCAGGAGCAACCCGTGGAGCATCCTTGGGACACTGTTCACCAGAAGCAGCAGTTGGTGGACCAATCGCATTGGTTGAAGAAGGCGACATGATTACATTGGACATCAACAACTACAAGATTACCTTGGAAGTAAGCGACGAAGAACTTGAAGCAAGAAAAGCCAAATGGGTCTGCCCAGAACCAAAAGTAAAAACCGGCTACCTGGCAAGATATGCTAAGCTGGTCTCAAGTGCCGATAAAGGTGCAATACTTCAATAATTAACAGTCTGCGAGTTTTACTGTTTTTTTGCTTGCAAAAAATCCGAGGCCGTTGCCGAGGAAAGTAAAACTCGTTAGCAACCGAAGGTTGCGTCCTGATAAAGGAGCCATTTTACAGTAATAACAGTCTGCGAGTTTTTGTGCTTTTTGCGAAAGCAAAAATTGGCACACTTTGGTGACAAAACAAAAACTTGTTAGCAAGCCTGCAAAGGCTTGCGTCCCGACAAGGGTGCCATTCTTCAGTAATAACAGTCTGCGAGTTTTTGTGTTTTTTACGAAAACAAAAATTGGCACACTTTTGTGCCAAAACAAAAACTCGTTAGCAAGCCTGCAAAGGCTTGCGTCTTTTTCAGGAGGAATTATGACCACATCTGTTATCATTTTAATTATCATTGCGGCAGTACTGATTTTATTTTTTGTTTCCTACAAAAAGGTTCCTAAAAACAGAATCGGTATTCGTGTTGGTCCGTTCGGTTCAAAGACTGTCACCGGTAAGGCGATTTTTGTTGTTCCATTTTTGCAGCGAATTGATTACATGACACTGGAAAATATTCAGGTAGATTTTGTTTCAAGGGACTCAATCCCCACACAGGATGCAATCAATATTAAAGTTGATGCAGTGGCAAACGTCGCAGTCTCACAGGATCCAGACACAATGAAAAAAGCCGCCGCAAAATTTATTGGATACACCACATCCGATATCGCCTCTGTTGTAACTCCTGTTCTTGAAGGAAACATCCGTGAAATAATTTCCCAGATCAAGTTAAAGGATTTGATTCAGGGAGACAAAAAAGTTCTTTCCGAAAAGGTTGTTGAAAATGTAAAACCAAATTTGATTGACCTTGGACTGGAGCTGACCACTTTCAACATCCAGAACTTCAAGGACGACAACGGTGTCATAAACAATCTTGGAATTGAAAACACTGTTGCAATTTCAAAGGATGCAGCAAAAGCAAAGGCAGCAGCGGAAGCGGAAGTAAAAATCGCTCAAGCCCAAGCTGATAAAGAAGCAAACGACGCAAGGGTCGCAGCAGAACTTGAGATTGCACAAAAACAAAACGACCTTGCAATCAAGAAAGCTAACCTCCAGCTCCAGGCAGACACAGAAGCCGCAAAAGCAGAAG
Source organism: Treponema sp. (assembly GCA_045640345.1). Taxonomy (GTDB): domain Bacteria; phylum Spirochaetota; class Spirochaetia; order Treponematales; family Treponemataceae; genus Treponema_D. Next base: position 2,639 of record JAZUEV010000120.1, on the reverse strand, counting down.
CTGCAAAAAGCATTGAAACTGAAAACCAGAGAAAGGTTCTGGAGATAAAAGCCGCCGAAGCAAACATCGCAAAGCAGGAAAAACAGATTGAGATTCAGGAAAAAGAAGTTTCAATCAAGGAAAAAGCTTTGGACGCTGAAGTTAAAAAGACTGCCGAAGCAGAAAAATTTGCAGCCCAGCAAAAAGCAGACGCTGATTTGTATGCCAGACAAAAACAAGCTGAAGCAGATGCATTTGAAATCCAGAGACAAGCAGAAGCAGAAGCATTCACTCGACAGAAAAAAGCTGAAGCCGATAAAATTGCCATGGAAAATGAAGCCGCCGGTAAAAAAGCTCTTGCCGAAGCCATAAGGACACAGGGAGAAGCAGAGGCTGCATCAATCAAGGCAAAACTTGTTGCGGAAGCCGACGGTATGCGTGAAAAAGCAGAAGCCCTCAAAGAATATGGTGACGCCGCAAAACAACAGATGCAGTTGGACGCAATCAAAGTCTACTTCGAGCAGCTTCCAAAAATCGCAGAAGCCACAGGAAAAGCATACCAGAATGTGGACAAGATTTACATGTACGGTGGCGACTCCTCAAAACTCCAGGGCGACATGATGAAAACAATCACCCAGGTAAGCGAAGGACTTGGCCAAACTTTGGGAATCGATCTGAAGACCTTGGCAGCCGGCCTTGTTGGTGGAAAGATTGCATCAAGCCTAGCAGAAAAGAAAAACTCCGACGAAGAATAAAATCCAAGACCAACAATTATATGCACTGTCATTTTGGCGGTGCATTTTTTTTACATCTCTTCTATCAGCTTAACAATAAGTTGCCTTTTTGATTCTGGCAGGGACTCCAGTTTTTTCAATGTCCGCTCATATTTATGGAGCAAAGGATTTTTGGTTCCTCTATCAGAAAAATTTCTATCCCCTTCCGCTGCCAAATATTCAACGGTCACATTCAACGCCCTGGCAATTTTCACCGCAGCATCCACAGGAGGAATGGAACCTTTTTCCCGAAGATAATTGTCCAAAGTCCTCTTGCTGATTCCAGTCTTTTCCGCCAGCTCCTTCACCAGCATCCCTTGATAAGTAAGTTCAGACTTCAGATTTTCACGAAAACTCATGGTTGTAGGATACGCTATTTTAAGTAATAAAAGTTGACAGATTGTTATATTTAAGTTATTATAAATTTAGGTTGTTAGATTTAAGTAACGACTAGATTAACTTAAGGAGAATAAAAATTATGAGTAGTGAATGTCCAAAATGCGGTCGTGATGGTGCTTTGTATTTTGATGCAGGGCTTGGTTGTTATGTCTGTTCTTATTGTGACTACACATCAAAAGGATACTATTTTATGCCTAATATAAAGAGGTCTTATTCCCTTTTCGAATTTCGTTTTTGGAAAAGATAGGGTCAAAAAAAAATAAAACAAAAATTATTCAAATTAAGGAGAAAATTATGAAATGTCCACGATGTAGACATCCAGCATTATACAACGCAGAAATCGGAAAATACATATGTTCTGAATGTGGGTTCGAATTTACAGGTAAAATACCGTTTATCGAATTTGGGATTTCCAAATATATGATAAATTAAAATATTGTACGGAGAAAAACAATGATCACAGAATGTCCGATATGTGCATTCGATAAAGCTTACTACGATGCGGTATCTGGATGCTTTTATTGTCCGAAGTGCAATTTTACACATAGAAACGCAATACCATTTATTCTAACTGGCAATGCGAAGTATATGATGTTATAAAATAAGATTTTTTGGAGGAAAACTATGGAAATCAGTTATGAAGTTTCTGAAGAAACAAATGCAAATGCCATGAGTTGCTATGCCTATTGCGGTTGTGCACATGCAAATGCCGGTTCAGACCAAGAATATGAATAAATAAAACATTATGTATTCATACGGGGAGGAGATGATTCATTCATCTCTTCCTTTCACAAAGGAGACCGACTTATGGCTATATTAAACAAACGTATTCTGCCTACAACAAAATATTCATTCCCAAAAGAAATCTCAATAGTGAAGTTCAACTCGAAAATTATTGTTATATCCGTTGAAACAGGTAATTGGATAATACTCGAAAACGAAAAACAATTGGATTATTTTAATCTTTTAAAAGTATATGATATTGATGGAGCTTTAAAAAATTTTGATGGACAATATTCAGACGCTCAAAATGTAGTTACACAGATAGAAGCAAGAAATTTTTGTAATTTGAATGTTTCAAAAACCGAACACAAAAAAATCTGGTTTTGTATTACTAACAAATGTAATTTAAATTGCCCACACTGCTTTATGCTTTCAGGTCTGCAAGAGCCCAATGAATTAAGCGAAAATGAAATAATTGATTTTCTCTGTAGATCTAAATCCCAAGGATATGAAAAAGTAACATTTACAGGTGGTGAAATTGTTACACGAACAGATTTGGATAGCATACTAAAAAGAACTTACGAAATAGGCTATAACATTGAAATACTTACAAACGGTACATTATGGACAAAGGAAAAAATTGACAAACTTTCCCCTTATATTTCATCTGTCCAAGTCAGTATTGATGGATATGATCCACTGTCTATGTATAAACCAGCGGATGAAAAAATGTTTTCATAAGAATAAATATATTTTTTACATTTT
>JAZUEV010000119.1:0-2342 GCA_045640345.1 Treponema sp. | reverse complement strand
GATGCCTGCGACTTTTTTGAAGGAATCCCCCAGATACACAAAAAATTCCAGACTTTGAAGGATGTGGGGCTTGGTTATATCCAGTTGGGGCAGAACGCCTTGACATTAAGTGGAGGGGAAGCTCAGCGTGTAAAACTTGCCACAGAACTTGCCAGACCATCCACAGGAAAGACCCTTTACATTCTGGACGAACCAACCACAGGTTTGCATTTTGTTGACATCAAGCAGCTCATGGAAGTGATCCAGAAACTGGTGGACAAAGGAAATTCCGTTGTGATGATTGAACACAACATGGATGTCATCTGCCAGGCGGACTACATAATCGATTTGGGACCGGAAGGTGGTTGCGGTGGTGGAACCATTGTTGCCACAGGTACTCCGGAAGATGTTGCCAAGAATAAGAATAGTTATACTGGAAAGTTTGTTTCAGAAATGCTCCAGCGTGAAAAGGAAAGGGACGGTGAATAAACATATTTCCATCCAGGGTAAAAGGTTCATAAAACTATTTCTCTCACTGATTTTGCTGTGGCAGATTTTTATGCCATCTTTTTCTCAGGATGGAACCACTGTCGTTAAAATCGAAAACGCGCAGAAGACCGAATACAAAAAAAATGAAGAAACTGGAGAAGACGAGATTGTCCTTACTGGAGCGGTGGAGCTTTCCGTCACAAAAGGAAATTCCGTCACAAAAATCACTGCGTCCAAGATTGTTTTCAACCGTGCCACAAACATGGTCTATGCAGATGGATCTGTGACTTTGAAGCAGACTGGAGGTTCTTCCGGGGCTCAGGACATAAGCGCAGATACTTTGCTTTTCAATACGGAAACCCTTGAAGGAATCTTCGACAACGGTAAAGCCATTCAGGCATCCAGCGACGCAATAAATTTACCAAGCGGAAGCCAGATTTTTGTTGCATCCGAAATGTTTGGTAGGGATTCTTCCCAGACCATTGCCTTCAACAAAGCCACCATGACTTTCTGCGACGAGCCCGATCCCCACTGGAAAATTTGGGCTTCCAAAATCTGGTTGCTTCCAGGAGGTGAGTTTGCTTTTTTGAATGCGGTTCTTTATGTTGGCCACGTGCCGATTCTTTACCTTCCCGCGTTCTATTATCCAAAGGATGAACTTGTTTTTAACCCATCCTTTGGTTATGACAGGCGCAAAGGATATTTCTTTAATTCGACCACTTATCTTATTGGCCGAAAACCTTTGGAATCTTCATCATCGTCAAGCGATACAAACGATGTGACAAAGGGAATCATAAATTTTTTGAAACCCAACACCCTTAAGGAACAGGTCAGGGAAGGACTTGTGCTGCACAATCTTGAGTCGGACTACAACGGTGACACTTCCACCTACCTGAAAATCATGGCGGACTATTATACAAACCTCGGCGGAATGATTGGCGTGCAGGGTTCAGGCAGTCCAAATTCCTTTATCACCAACTTGAATGGATATTTTGATTTGGGATTCTCCAGGACTCTTTTTTATGATTACGCCACTGATTCATATATCCCGTATTCAAATTCTGGACAGATGTACAATGACCATTCGAATTTCATGGGACTTAAACTTCCATTCAGATATGCCGGGGAACTGAATTTTACATTGGCAAAACCTTTCTCCCTTAGAATGACCATGCCATTTTATTCCGACCCTTATTTTAAGGATGACTTTGACAATAGAAGCGAATATATGGATTGGATTGGATTTTTGACCAGCACCACTTCCAATGAATCCTCTTATTCCAATTCCATAACATCTTTTTCCTGGAATCTGGATGCGTCATATTCCATCCCAGTTTTGGAGGCTGTGAGACCTTATATTTCATCCTCATCTTTGTCTGCTTCATCGTCTTTGGTGTTCGGAGCAAAATCGGCTGAGAACTTAAGTTCTTCCGACAATTGGTCATCCTATACTCCACAAAGGTTGTTCTATTATCCTTCCCAGGTTACTCCATTGAAGATGTCTGGAACAATCAGCGGAACACTTTTTACTTATCCAAAAACTGAACGGAGCACAAGGGAATCAGCTCCTGAATTTAAAATCCCATTGACAATTCCTGATGATTTTGATGATGAAAAAAAATCTTTGGCGGATAAAAATCTGGATGAAGAAACGAACGATGAAGAAGCGATTGATGCCAAAAAAGTTGACAAAAAAATTGATGAAAAAAAATTTGTGCTTTCAGAATCTGATTTGCCTTTGCTAAATGGAAACAACAATCTAGGTGTTGAAAAAATTCAGGGACTCAGAATCAATGTGGGTTATTCAGTAAGTCCACAGTTTACTACCCAGGTCAACTACAAAGCGTCGGACATAAAAAATGCCGAGGATTTTA
>JAZUEV010000118.1:0-3380 GCA_045640345.1 Treponema sp. | reverse complement strand
TAATTTTTTTAATAATTCAGCACTTTCATAAAAAGTTTCCATCTTGTGTCACTATTGTTTTAAAGAAAAAGCACTGAAAAATACTTTTCGGTAAAATACGAACTGTACTTTTTCAAAAACTCTTTATAAAAAAGTAGAAATTTTTAAAAAAATTTATTATATTTATTAGGACGAATCAATCTATGGTCTTTAAGGCTATTTGGAGTGGCATTTTCATTGTGCTGATTCAAAAGCGGAGACCAGAATTTAATAGAAGATTTTAACGAGGTAAAACAATGGCAAAAAAATTGACACCGATTACTCTTTTGTGTGGATATCTGGGAGCGGGAAAGACTACCCTTATGAACCAGGTTTTGAGCAACCAAAAAGGTTACAAGGTTGCCGTTATTGTAAATGATATTGGTGAAGTGAATGTTGATGCGAAACTTATTGCCGATGGAGCAAAAATCACAGACACCAGCGACATTGTTCCTCTTACCAACGGATGTATTTGCTGCACACTCAAAAGTGATATGGTCAAGAATATTGAAAATCTTATCAAGACAAAAAAATATGACTATATTATGATTGAAGCGTCCGGCGTTTGTGAGCCTATGCCCATTGCCCAGGAACTGGAACTGATTAAGAACGGTCGCCTTGACAATGTGGTTGGAGTTGTGGATGCAGCCCGCTTGGTTGATGAATTTGCTGGTGGAGACAAGCTTCTTGCGGACAAGGGTGAGGAAGATATAGAGTCTCTCCTGGTTCAGCAGATTGAATTCTGTTCAACTCTTGTGATCAACAAAAAGGACTTGGTCAGCGAAGACCAGTTCAAGAAAGTCAGAAAGGTTATTGAAGTTCTGCACCCTGGAGTAAAGATCATTGAAACAGACCACGGTAAGGTGGATGTGGCGGAAGTTTTGGATACAAATACTTTTGATTTTGAAGAAGTCTATGCCTCTGCTGGATGGTGCAAGCAGTTGGAGTCTGGCGAAGTTGAAGATGACGATGATGATGACCACGACGAACATCATCACCACGACCATGATGAACATGAACACCATCACGATGAGCATGAGCATCACCACCACGACCATAATCCTGAACATGGTGAAGACGGTCATGTTTGCGACGAACATTGCGACCACCACCACGACCATGACGAAGATGGACACGATGAACATGGACATCATCACCACCATCACCATGAACACAGACACGAAGGTGAATCTGAAGACGAATACGGCATTGGAACATTCATATATTATAGAAGAAAACCTTTCGACCGTATCAAGCTGGATGAATTGGCAAGCAAGTGGCCAAAGAATATTATTCGCTGCAAGGGACTTATTTGGTTTGCCGATGAACCAGAGATGGCTTGGGTTTTTGAAACATCTGGCCGTCAGATTCAGGCAGGATACAGTGGTCAGTGGATTGCAGTTGCTCCAGAAAAGGAACAGAAAAAGATTCTTGAAGAAAATCCAAAAATCAAGGAAGAATGGGATCCAAAGTATGGCGACCGCATGATTAAACTTTGTGTGATCGGTCAGAATCTGGACAAGAAAGCAATCAGCCAGCAGTTGGATGAATGTCTTTCCGACGAGTAGAATAAAAAGTGGCTGCTAAAAAAACTGGAGAAAAAAAAGAGGCTGGGACAAAAAAATCCACAGGAAGGGTGAGTTCTTCAAAAAAGACTCCCGCAAAAAAGTCTTCCGTGGAAAAAAAATCTCCCAGTCCAAGAAAATCATCCAAAGTAAAAGCGTCCTCCACAAAAAAGACCACCAGGTCCACGACCTCAAGGGGCAAGCAGAAGGTTAGGCTGGACAAAAAATCGGTTCTTCTTTCTGTGGTGGTCATAGCATTGTGTCTTGGTGCATTGCTTTGGACAAACTATGTGCTTTCCAAAAAAGATGTAAATCCTGAGTCCCATGACATGGAGTCAACCCTTGTTCAAGATGAAACTCCAGTTGAAGAAAAACTCGATGGGGACAAAACCGATTCTGGTCAAAAGAAAAACGACACAGCAAATGTGCCTGAAAAAAAGGTGGACAAAACTGTTAAACTTCCATCCCCTGTTGTCCAGACATTGGAAGATGAGGTGGAGGAATTGGAGATTGTTCCCGAAGATGAAGCAAATCCAGAGCCTGTCCAGAATGATTTGTCTCAAATGATTCCTTTGGCAAAAAATGGTGCCAAGCTTTGTTTTGTTTTTGACGATGCCGGTCTTAATGTGGCAAATGTTAGGCAATACACTTCATTGCCCTTTCCTTTGACGGTTGCTGTTTTGCCACGACTTTCCAAATCAAGGGAATGTGCCAAGACTGTTGTTGACGGTGGAAAAGAGGTTATTCTGCATCAACCTATGCAGGCCCACGACTATCCATCTGGAGCAAGCCCAAATCCAGGGGAAGGAGCGATTTTGCCCGACATGGATTCGGAGACTGTTGCTGCCACAATCAAAGACAATATCCAGAATCTGGGTGTAAAAATCAAAGGTGTGAACAACCACGAGGGGTCTCTTGTCACGGAAAGCGAAAAATCCATGGCCTATGTTTTTGATGCCCTAGATGGACAGGGACTTTATTTTTTGGATTCCAGAACCAGTTCCAAATCTGTTGTCCAGTCTGTAGGCAACGACAAAGGATTCAGGACTTTTGCTCGTAGGGCTCCTTTTTTAGATAACGAGATTGACGGCGACAAAATGTTCCACCAGATTTTGAAAGGACTGGATGTGGCTAACGAAAATGGTTATGCAATTATGATTGGTCATGTGGATAAGTCTGTAAAAATACTTCCCGACTTGCTTGGCAGGCTTTATCCCATTCTTGTGAAAAAGGGGTACGGTTTTTCGAGTGTTTCCGACCTGGCATAGTTGGGGGAGTTTCTAAAGATTTCAGTCTTGGAGACTTCCTGTAATTTTTTACACCGAAAGAGGTTTTTATGAAAGTTTTGGGAATTGAAAGTTCTTGTGATGAAACCGCCTGCGCTATTGTGGAAGACGGAAAAAATATTTTGAGCAATGTGGTTGCGACCCAGATTCCTTTCCACCAGATATATAAGGGAGTTGTTCCAGAGATTGCAAGCCGTAAACATGCGGAATGGATTCTTCCTGTGGTTAGGCAGGCATTGGATGAAGCCCATCTTGGTTTGGATGAAGTTGATGCGATCGCTGCTACCAATCGTCCTGGACTTATGGGGTCTCTTTTGGTGGGACTTTCTTTTGGAAAAACCTTGGCCTGGTCTTGTGGAAAACCGTTTATCGCAGTGAACCACATGCTTGGACATATCTATGCCGCCCATCTTGCAAATGATATTTCCTATCCATACATTGGTCTTCTGGTCAGCGGAGGGCACAGTATTATTGCAAAGGTCAATGGATTTGACGACCTTGAAGTTTTGGG
>JAZUEV010000117.1:0-4283 GCA_045640345.1 Treponema sp. | reverse complement strand
GGAATTCCATCGGGCTTTACGGAACTTGACTGCATGACAAGCGGATTCCAGGACAGCGAAATGATAATCCTAGGAGCAAGACCTTCCATGGGAAAAACAGCCATGGCCCTGTCAATGATACAGAACATCGCCATCGAAAACCATATCCCCTGTGGATTCTTCAGTCTTGAAATGGCTTCAGGACAAATCATGCAGCGACTTTTGTCTCAGGTGGCAAGAATTCCGGGAACAAAACTCAGAAGCGGTATGCTGAAGCTCCAGGATTTTACATCCCTTCAAAACGCGGCGGGAATGTGCTATGACGCCCCACTTTATATTGTTGACACCCCGAACATGAAGCTCCTTGACTTGAGAACCATGGCCAGACGTATGAAAGCAGTGAACGATGTAAAGATAATCTTCATAGACTATATCGGTCTTATCACTTCCGAAAATTCCGACGCTCCAATGTACGAGCAGCAGTCGGCCATATCAAAATCCCTGAAAAGCCTTGCCCGTGAACTGGAGATTCCAATCGTGGTTTTGTGTCAGGTGGCAAGATCCGCAGAAGGAAACGAACCAGGCCTCAACGAGCTTAGGGGTTCAGGTTCAATCGAACAGGACGCGGACATGGTTATGTTCATCCACGGAGACAGAAAAAAGCAGCAGCAGGATGGGGAAGAAAACAACGGAGTGGTTGACAGAAAACTCATCGTAGCCAAGCAGCGTAACGGACCTATCGGGGAAGTGGAACTGTATTTCCTTACGAGCTACACAAAATTCGAAAACAAGTCCAGGACAAGGGAATAACAGGCGACACACCGAAGAAAATGTACCGCCAGCATGGAACAATAAAAAGGTGCCGAAAATCCAGCCCCTCCGCAGGAAATCCGACACCTTGGTTTTTATCCAATTCGCAGAACTAAAGTTTCTTGAAGAAGTATGAGCAGAATGTCTTGATCCTGTTCATAAAGGACGTCTCAATCCTATCCCTCAGGAAAAAGACATCGGGAGCATTGACCGCACCGACTCCATACAGAATCCAGTCGTCACCGTCACGGGTCACACTTATGATCGACTTCATCTTCCCTGTCTTGACGCAGGTTACTCCACTGTATTTCAAGTTGTTTTCGTTTGTAGAAACATAGTAGACCGAATCCCCTGACTTCTCACAGCTGATGGAAGTATTGATAGTCCCGAAAGGCTCCATGTACAAATCTGCCTTCACATTCTGGACGTTTCCATTCTTGGTGCTTGATTTTATAGTGGCGCTCGAGTATAGGTCGAACCACTTCTCATGTCTCTCGGACCAATATGGGATGCCAACGTAGGATGGAATATCCATGATCAACTGGGAAATCTTTTCAGGAAGGTTCTCGTTTCCCTTGTATGGCATTACCTGGATGACTTCGGCAAGATATGAAGGCTTGAGAGTCTTTACCTCGTCCTGGAGTCTCAAAATCTGTGAGTCCGTTGAAGTGATGCCAAAATTTTTTACAGACTTCAGATTCCTGATTACGGTTTCATTTTTTTCAATCTTAGCTTTTTCAGCGGCGGTGATATTCTGGTTCAACACACTTGGAAAAGCAAACGATGATGTCATTGCCAAGGCAGAAATCAACGCGGCTGTAAAAATCTTTGTAATTTTCATATAAATCCCCCATAAAATTGCAGACTCATTTTACAATGTTCACAAAAAACTGTCTATATAACTTTATGAATTTGTTGTGAACTTTCATTTGTATAAACCACAAAGCTGTGATATAATTACAAGAAATCCATAAAATTTTAAGAAGGTTTCTATGCCAATCTCCAATGAAATAAAAGAAAAGATGACCAGCAAAGGCGCTGGGGTTATTCGAAAGATGTTTGAAGAAGGAATGAAGCTCAAGGCCATCCACGGTCAGGACAATGTTTTTGATTTCAGCATCGGAAATCCAGACCTCGATCCCCCAAAGGAAGTGGCGGACGCTATTGAGGAACTTGGAAAATGCAGGGATCCAAATTTCCATGGATATATGCCAAACGCCGGTTATCCATTTGCAAGGGACGCCATGGCAGAAAAGACATCCGTAGAGCAGGGAGTGCCGGTGACAGGGGACTGTGTCGTGATGACAGTTGGGGCGGCAGGAGCATTGAACGCATTGATGAAGGCAATCCTCAATCCAGGAGACAATGTGGTTGTTCCCGCACCATTTTTTGCTGAATACAGGCATTATGCTGCCAACTATGGTGGAACATTGATAGAGGTAAGCACAAAACCAGATTTCTCATTGGACGTGGAGGCAATTGCGAATGTCTTAAACGAAAAGACCGCTGCCGTGTTGATAAACAGTCCAAACAATCCAACTGGAAAAATATATTCGGACCAGGACATAAGGGAACTGGCAGAAGTTCTTGAAAACCACGGCAAAAAGACAGGAAGATATCCATTTTTAATCTGCGACGAACCATACAGAGCCATTGCATACGACGGAAAAAAAGTTGCATCCACATTCCCAGTATACAAGAACGCCGTAATCGTTACATCCTTCGCAAAAAATTTCAGTATCCCTGGGGAAAGAATCGGCTATATCTGCGTGAACCCAGCAAGTCCCGAGAAAGACGATTTGGTCGCAGGCTGTATCTTTACATCAAGAATCCTTGGATACGTGAACGCACCTGGCCTCATGCAGAGGGTCGTGGCAAAATCATGGAACGCAAAAGCAGATATGTCCCTCTATGAAAAAAGACGCAACCTGCTTGTGGCAATACTTGACGAGGCGGGCATCCAACATGCAAATCCAGAGGGGGCATTCTATCTATGGTGCAAGGTTCCCGAAGGATTTAAGGGAGATGACATGGACTTCTGCGACTACCTGAAAAAATATCTCATCCTCGGAGCACCTGGCAGTGGATTCGGCGGAAAGGGTTGGTTCAGGCTTGCATATTGCGTCAGTGAAAAAAGTATTGAAAACTCAAAAAACGCCTTCATAAAAGCCATGAAGGAATGTCCTCTTGAAAAATAAAGACAGGCATTGAGTTTAAGGGAAGCCTCCAAGAATATTTTGGGGACGGCCTTATATTTCCACAACAAAGACTGACTGTAGGGAAAGATTCGGAGCGAACGTTTCATACATAGGCTCGACATTTTCCTATAGTTAAAAGCGAACGGAGGTTATATGAAAATTTTAATGGTTTCAGCGGAGGTTGTTCCTTTCGCAAAAACAGGCGGACTTGCCGACATGGTCAGTGCCTTGTCGATCCAGCTGACAAAGATGGGCCACGACGTGAGAATAGTCATGCCTCGATACTACAAAATCGACAGAAGAAAATTGGAACTTCTTCCAGGTCCAATGGCTATTGCGGCAGGACAGATCGAAACATGGTCAGCGGTTTACAAGACAACCATGCCAGGATGTGACCAGCTTCCCGTATACTTCATCGACCACGAGGAATGTTTCGGTAGGGACGGAGTATATGGAACAAAGACAGAGACAGACTTCCATGACAATCCATACAGATTCTCGGTGCTTTGCCACGGCGCCTTCCAGTTGTGCCGAAAACTCGACTGGTATCCTGATATCGTCCACGCCCACGACTGGTCAAGTTGTTTGGCTCCTGTTTTGGTTAAAAATGTGTGCCGCTATTGTGGATTCGAAAAGACAGCGTCCGTTTTGACCATCCACAACCAGGGATACCAGGGACAGTACGCAAAAGAACAGTTCCCGGCTCTTGGTATTGACTGGGGAATGTACTATGGGGCAGGTTTTGAACACCATGGCGGAATCAACTTCCTTCAGGCAGGTGTCTCCTGTGCGGACATGATCACAACAGTTTCTCCGACCTACGCCCATGAAATCCAGACCCCTGACGGCGGTTTCGGTATGGACGGCCTTTTGAGAATCAGGTCCGAAGTAATAAAAGGTATCCTCAATGGGGCGGACGTGGAGCAGTGGAATCCAGCCATCGACAAGAGACTTCCTTTCAACTACTCAACAGAAGACATGAGCGGCAAAGCAAAATGTAAGGCGGAACTCCAGAAGAAGATGGGACTGGAAGTAAATCCCGACATCCCGTTGGTTGGTATCGTCACACGACTGGTTGACCAGAAAGGTATCGCAGAAATTTTTGCACCTACCTATGGTTCCATCTACCAGATCTGTACGGACATGAAAGTGCAGTTCGCCGTATTGGGAAGCGGAGAAAAATGGTGTGAAGATGAAATAAACGCACTCCAGAGCAAACTTCCGAACATGAGGGCATATATTGGTTACGACGAGAATTTGAGCCACTTGATTGAAGCAGGAAGCGACTTCTTCCTT
>JAZUEV010000116.1:0-4521 GCA_045640345.1 Treponema sp. | reverse complement strand
CCCATTCGAGGAATCTGCTGGAAAAGATTTATGGTATAGTTCTCCATCCTGCTGAACATCCATGCGCCGAGCAAAGCCAAAACCACAAGGATGGTCAAAAGTTTGGGAAGGAATGTCAAAGTCTGTTCCTGAATGGACGTTGTTGCCTGGAAGATGGACACAATCAATCCAATAATCAAGGCTGCTCCCAGGACAGGGGCACACAACAAGAAGACTTGCATGATGCCTTCACGCATAAGCTGAGCAATATCGCCTAATCCCATTTTATCCCCCTAAAATCAAAGTCCCACACTATGGAAAAGCTGGGTAGTCAAAAGTCCCCAACCGTCAACCAAAACAAAAAGCATAAGCTTAAACGGCATAGAAATCTGCACAGGTGGAAGCATCATCATACCCATGCTCATAAGGATGGACGCAACCACCATGTCTATTATGATGAACGGTATATATAGAAGAACACCGATCTTGAATGCAACCGTCAACTCATGTAGGATATATGCAGGAACTAGGACATAGGTAGGAACATCCGCCAAAGTGTCAGGCTGCTCGTCCATAATCATGGAGGCAAACACGCCGATATATTTGTCGTCGTCCATCATCTGCTCGTACATGAAAAGTCTTATAGGAGATTCCGCTTTTTCATAGGCTTCTGTCAAAGATAACTGGTTGTCGGACAAAGGCTTGAAGGCATCATTGTAGACTTTGCTGAAAGTCGGCCACATACAGAAAATCGTCATAAAAATGGCGATTCCATTCAACACTGCCGTAGGAGGAACCTGCTGCAACGAAAGCGCCCTCTTGATAAAGTCCAAGACAATGCTGAATCGAAGGAAAGTCGTCGTAAGAATGATGATACTTGGAGCAAGACTCAAGAGAGTGAGCATCAACAAAAGCTGCACACTGAAGGCAACCTGATTTCCAGTCTGTGGAGCGGTCGCGGAGAATTCGATGTTCGGGAAATCAAGTCCAACAATATTTCGTCCCATCTCCGTGTTGCCCCTTGTCGATCCTTCAGGAAAATTTGAGGACTGGGATGTTACAGGAAGTATACATACAAACAGAAGGACAGATATGAACAAAACTTTTGGAAGAATTTTTCCAGCCGATTTTATGAAACCTTTTTTCATTGTCCATTCCCCCTGTTGATGCGGTCGCTTTTTTTTCTAAGGGAATCAAGAATCTGGTTTGAGGTCTCATCCTCGAAAACATTTTTCTTAATTCCGTTTCCCTTCTTAGGCATAAAAATTTCCAGAACCTCGCTGAAATTCTTTGGCCTGCTTGTGGTCGAATTCTTGTCGGCATACAAATTCATAGCGGAAATAAGTTCAGGATCGGTTATTTCTGAAATAAGGTTGATGGAATTATCTGACACGCCTATCAAAAAAGCCTTGTCCACCAATGTAACGACCTGGACACTTTTTCCTGGACTTACAGTTAAAGAAGAAACCTTCCGTAAAAATTTGTCCTCGGAAACAGATGATCCACCAGAGGATTTCTGAAGCAGTTTGAATATTATCCAGACGATGGCAAGGACGATGGCAAGGACAATAACCATCCTTAGAAAAACAAGGAAGGTATTCAAGGCACCATTCTTTTTTTCCGTCTTATTGTTCTCGGAATTGGTTGCCGACGACGAAAGTTTGATTTTGCTTTCATCGGTCTTTGAAGAAGACACAACTTCCTCGGAAGACACATTGGCACTGGTCTCCACAACAGACCCCTCCGAATCGTGTCCCGCAATGTAATCAGATGATTGAGCCGACATAAAAAATTTCGGCAAAACTAGACATGAAAGAGCCATGGCCATGGCTTTAAACTTTTTTGAGTTAATTTTATTTTCCCCCACCCAAGCTTTATCCCTAAGCTTTTGTCTAGGACCATTTAAAATTTCAATTAAACAAGTCCTACAATAAAAAATACTCTAAAGTTTATGTTTAATCAAGTGTCAAACCCATTTATGGAGCCAAATAAATAAAAAAAAAGCGGCATCAAAAGACACCGCCTCATAATTTTACATCTGATTTGTCACATGCTCAAGGGCTGGAAGAATTTCAGTTACACGGACACCGAAGTTTTCATCGATAACCACGACCTCACCCTTTGCGATTGGCTTATGATTAACAAGAATGTCAACAGGCTCACCAGCAAGCTTATCCAACTCGATGATGGTACCTTCGCCCATTCCCAAGATATCCTTGATTGTCTTCTTTGTGCGACCAAGTTCTACGGTCATCTCCATGAAGACGTCCATGATCAAGCTGATATTTCCCTGACCACTAGCAGCGTTGTACTGCATAAGGTTTGGCAACTGTAAAGATTGTACATTTGGTGTATTCATTGGCTGCTGCATACCGACCTGTCCCTGCATCATTCCCATATTTGGCATATTATTCATCTGTTGCATCGCTCCCATGTTTGGCATACCTCCCATCATTGGCTGTTGACTGAATTGTGGTGCTGCGTTAGTTATCGGGGCCGCTGGTGCTGGGGCTGCTGGTTTTACACCGCCTCCCAACGCCGTTGCCATACCTTCAGCAACAGAATCACCTACCGCTTCCCAGATTGTGTATGGTTCTCCGTCCAGGGTCACAGGATATGTGAACAAGGCGAAAGACCCCTGAGGCATACGCACCATTGCTTTTGGCTGACTGCGTGCTTCTGCTGGGTCGGCTGCTAGGCCTGGAAGTTTTCCTCCATGGCTCAATTCAGTTATTTCAGCTCCAGAGAAAGTGGACAAAAGCTCTCCCGCCATGGACAAAGCCATATCGTCCAACTCTGGATTGGGTTCATTGTTAGTCAAACTGGAGACCTTCTGAACAAACTCTGATGAAAGGATAAAAAGATGGTCTCCCGTAAGTCCTTCATTAAAATCGGCAGTAACCGAGATAAGCATCTCAGGCACCTTGGCCAAAAGCTGGTCTCTGTTTGATGCTTCCACAACCGGTGCTCCAACATCCGCAGAGGATCCAGTCATGCCGGCAATGCCAGCGGAAAGTTTGTCCTTCATTGAATCGGCAAACTTCTGTAATGTTGGTATGTCCATATTACCGGCAGAAGGGGTTGAAGAAGAATATGTTCCACCAAGACCTCCTGACTCTACGCCGGACAACAATGCATCAATTTCTTCCTGTGATATTGCGCCTTCACTCATAGTGTATCATCTCCTTCTGCTGTTAACTCTTCAAACTCGTCTTCATCATTGTCCTTGATCTTTTCAATAATCTGGACCGCTCTCTGTTTTCCAACCACACCAGGCTGACAGTAGAACTTCTTTCGGCTTCCCACACTCAAGATAAGTGGATCGTCCACCTTTGTAGTATTAAATCTGATTACATCCCCAATTTGGAGATTTACTACATCTCTGATAGGAACCTTCATGCTACCGATTTCAGCAATCAGCTCCATTTCCACATCGGAAAGTTTTTCCTTCAATGTCCCCAGGTACTGGGTTGTTGAACTTCTTCTGACAGAGCTGAACCAGAACTGTGATGAAAGTTTTGAAATGATTGGCTCGATGGTGATATATGGAATACAGATGTTCATCATACCAGCTTCCTCACCAATCTTGATTTCCAGTGTAACAAGGATGACCATTTCCGTCGGCGGAACAATCTGGGCAAACTGTGGATTTGTTTCAATCTGCTGAAGTCTTGGTCGCAAGTCTATTACCTGTGTCCAGGCTTCCCTCATGTTAGCCAAGATTCGAACGATGATACCTTCCATTACGGACTGCTCGATATCTGTCAAGTCTCGGTTGACTTTTCCACCGGTGTCGCCTGAACCTCCGAAGAGTCGGTCAATCATTATGAATGTGATTTCCGGTGCGATTTCCAGAACCGCGTTACCCTTCAAAGGATCCATGTTGATTACAGCCAAAGTAGTCGGCGTAGGAATCGAACGAATGAATTCCTCATAGGTCAACTGATCGACCGAAGCCACGTGCACATGAACCAAAGTACGCAACTGTGCCGAAAGGCTTGTAGTTGTAAGACGCGCGAAGGTCTCATGCATATTCGAAACAGTACGAATCTGTTCCTTTGAGAATTTATCTGGTCTACGGAAGTCATAGATCTTGATTCGTCTGGTGTCTGAAACCGGCTTAAAATCATCAGCTTCATTATCACCACCAGAACTAATCGCCTGCAAAAGCTGGTCTATTTCATCCTGTGATAATACTTCATTCATTCCCTATCCCACCTAAGAAAAACTTTTTCTTCTTTTAATACTGATTGGAAATTACATCCAAAGCAGTGAAGCGTACGTCTCTGATTCTTGCATCGCTCAAAACTGTGTCGTTAAGAAGATCCTTGATATTCTGTCGCACAGCTTCCTCGTTCTGAGGCTTCAAGTCATTTGCAGTTCTTTCTGAAAAGTAACGTCTCAAAGTATCTGTAATTTCAACACGACGGCTAGTGATTTCTGTTGACGCTGCCTTGTCGTCCTTCTTGTAACCAAGGGCTACCTGGACACGGACAGATGCAGGAATCTCTTCGTCTGTGTTTGTATTGATCTGGTCCAAAG
>JAZUEV010000115.1:0-1621 GCA_045640345.1 Treponema sp. | reverse complement strand
AGTGGAGAAATCTCAGAAACGACCGATTGCTTATTTTACGACACTTGTTTGGGGGGCTTGGTTAGTTATAGCTTACAAAATTGGGAGTATTAACTTTTTATGGATTTTGTGCTATATTTATAGGACAGGTTTTATTGTGGGAAACATAGTTGCGGTTGGCAATTATTCAGGGGGATTTTATGTGGAAGAATTTTTGTTCTGCAATGGACAGGATGTTTGATTTCAGCGGACGAGAAAAGAGAAGCGTCTTTTGGTCAACGGTTTTGTTTACCATAGCCATATTGATTCTTGGATTGGGCATAATCGGTTTAACAATCTGGATGCAGAAAGTGTTTCATAAAACTTTTTCCATTGGGGACACAAACCTCGTTATCTATGAGCAGGGATTTTTTGCACTTCTGGGACTTATTTTTTATTTTCCATTGGTTTCCTGTGGTGTCCGTCGTCTCCATGACATAAACGCATCGGGATTTCTACTTTTGGTGCCTGTGGTCAATCTGATTCTTTTGTGCCTGCCATCGACTGCAAAGGATGTGGAAGAAAGCAAGGGATTCCGCTATGGATTTGGACAATTTTTGGTGCTACTTTTTTTTATAGCCGCCACTGGATTTGCATCCGTAGTTCTTGTGGGCAAAATCAAGGGAAATCTGGTTATCAACTTTGGCTATAAAAATCAACAGGTTGAAAAATCTACAGCCGAAGAAATATTGCCTCAAAAAGATGACAGCATAATAGAAGAAAAAACCACAGATTCTGAAATCGGCAGGACAAATGATATTGAAAAAAACAGCACTGATTTAATGGACGCAGGAGCCGTGATTATTCCAATCCTTGACAACAGGAAATTTAATTATATAAAAACTGGTTTCGAGACTCTGCCAGATGGAAAAGTCGCCACACAGTACAAGCATATCCAGACCTTGAGAATCGACTATCTGACCAACACAAATATCTACGACACTTTTGACAGCCCAATTGTTATTGGAAGCGTGGCTCTTGGCGATGAATACACGGTCCTGTCCCTTATCCAACTGACAAATCCTTTGACCAACGACAATGTTGGGGAGTTCTGGATAGAGGTTATTTATGGAGAGGGATCTGGATTTATTTACGCCGGTCGAATCGACAATCCATATCGCAATGACAATTACGTGCCTCTCGAACAAATCCAGATTGGTGAAAAAATTTGGACGGTGCGCAAGTTCGACTCCATGTTCTCTTTCTACCACAAAATTGATATTAGAAATCATCCGGGACTTGAAGGGACAAAAGTTATTGGATCGATTGAAGGAAGCATTTCAAATATCATAACAGTCACATCCGATGCCATAACCGAACAGGACGACACAGGTTTTGGACCAACAGCTGGAAATCCATGGATCAGGGTGGAATACGATGGAGTCAAGGGATGGATTCCCGGAGCCTATGCCGATATTGAACATGGTGGCATAAAATTCCAGACCCCCGATGGAATCTTGATGAACGATTTGGGCATTGGAATATAAGTGGTGTTAGGGATTTAGGATTTAGGGATTTTCTTCCTCCATAAAACTGGGGCTGATGAAGGAGTATCATTATTGTCACATCGACCGTAGCGGAGAAGTCTATAAATCATTGTGAT
>JAZUEV010000114.1:0-1917 GCA_045640345.1 Treponema sp. | reverse complement strand
CGTGCTGCCCATACATTGAAGGGTGGTTCGGCCACTGTTGAGATGACTGAACTTTCTACATTCTGTCACGACGTGGAAGATTTGCTTGACGCATTGAGAGGTGGATCCGTAGGTGTTACGGAACCTATCGTCGATGTGTTGTTGACCGCAATCGATACCATCAAGGCTATGCTCGAAACTAGAAGTGGCGGCGCAGTTTACCAGGAGGATGTCAGTCCTCTTGTACAGAAGATTAAGGCTTTCATTCCGGAGAAGTCTGGAAAGAAGAAGACTCCTGTGCAGACTCCAAAGGGTATGGTTCAACCAAAGCCTGCCACTCCCGCACCAGCCGCGATTGTTCCTTCTTCATCCATGCCGGCTATTCCACCATTGTCGGATAGCGATTTGGAAGAAATCAAGGAAGCGTGTCCAAGTGGACACAATATTTGGGTTGTAAATGTCACTTTCGACGAAGCAAACCCAATGAACTCTGTTGGAGGAATCCAGGTCTTTGCCGCATTGAAGAATCGTGGTGTGGTTCTTAAGACTGTGCCTGATTTTGAAGCCCTTTACGAGGATGAGTTCCATTCGCAGGTTGTCTATTATGTTGGAACCACTTGTACTCAGGAACAGCTGGAAGATACTTGTTTCCTTGACGATGTGACATTGGCCACGGAAGCGGTTCCTTTGAATTCAGTTGCCCGATCTACATTGTCCGCTTCAGAAATTCCAACCCCTGTGCCAGCAGCCACAGAAGTCGCGAAACCAGTTGAAACAAAGACTGCTGTTGTTGAAGAAAAAGAGCCGGAGCCAGTGGTGGATACATCAAGCGCTGTTCCTGCCACAACAGCTAACGTCCAGCAGGCAAAAAAGACTGTTTCAGCTCCACATGCCGCTCAGACAGGTTCAATCCTTCGTGTAGATTCAAAACGTGTTGACAACCTTATGAATCTTGTCAGTGAAACTGTTATCACAAAGGCCGTGTTCAACCAGACAGGTCTCCAGTTGGCTGACCTCCAGTTGAAGTTGCAGAACCTCAATTCCATTTACAAGGAAAAACAGCGCCATGTTTTGGAATCTATTCCAAAAATCTTGGAGGAAATCCAGAATGGTGCCACAACAAAGGAAATCCGTCAGACTATAAGCGAAGAGGTTGGTGGACTTACCAATTGGTTCGATGGTTGGGAAAATGAATTCAAGTCAACCGCAAGTAAGTTCCGCTCCTCAACACAGAACCTTGGACGAATTGCTTCTGAACTCCAGGAAGGTGTCATGAAGATTCGCATGGTTCCAATCGGCACTATATTTAACCGTTTCCCTCGTGTCGTTCGTGATTTGAGCCGTGATTTGGGAAGAAAAGTTGATTTGATTATTGAAGGTGAAGAGACAGAACTTGACAAGACTGTTGTTGACGACCTTCTTGATCCAATCATGCACTGTGTGCGTAACTCAGTTGACCACGGTATCGAGATGCCTGAAGAACGAAAGAAGCTTGGCAAAGATGAGACCGGTAAGCTTATCCTCAAGGCATCCAACGAAGGAAACATGATTGTCATCGACATCATCGACGATGGTCAGGGTATCGAAGTTGAAAAGGTTAGGGAGAAGGCTATAAAGAAGGGACTCATCAGTCCAAACAAGGTTCTTTCAAACCAGGAAGCCTACAACCTTATCTTTATGCCTGGATTCTCTACAAGCGACAAGATCAGCAGCGTCTCTGGACGTGGAGTTGGATTGGACGTTGTAAAGACCATGGTTGAAAAACTTAAGGGTACTATTACAATTACCAGCGAAAGAGGAAAGGGATCAAGATTCAGCATCAGATTGCCATTGACTTTGGCTATCATCCAGGGACTTTTGATCAGAAGTCGGAGGCCAAGCGGTCTTAGGAAGACAATTAGGAAAACCAACTCCTTGGCTTGCAGAAAAGAATAGGTT
>JAZUEV010000113.1:0-2846 GCA_045640345.1 Treponema sp. | reverse complement strand
TATAGGTTTAAAGAAAAATCGTTAGATTTTTCCAATCCGTGTGACAATTTTTATGCTTTATGTTATAAGCGGTTCTTGAAATTTAAACTCCTCATTCGCCCTGGTAAAAAAAATCCCGCAGAGTTTACAGGTGAAAAATCTGTTTGGTCTGTAAAATCTACGGGTGTTTGTTTTTTTTAGTTGGACTCGGCTGCTCCTGGGAGACCGATATCCTTTCGATAGAACATTCCTTCAAAACTGATTGTTTTCAGTGCTTCGTAGGCTGTGTTCCATGCTTTGTCAAATGTGTCGCCGTAACCAGAACATGCAAGGACTCTTCCACCACTGGTCAAAAGGCTTGTGGATGTGTCGTTTGATTTTTTGTCTGAATCAACAGCACCTGCGATAAAGACTTTTGCACCTGTATCGTTCAACTTCTTTGTGCAGAAAATCTCCATTCCTTTTTTGTATGACTTAGGATATCCACCGCTGACTGCTACTGGGGATGCAACATAACCTGGTTTCCACTTCATGTCAAAAGATTTCAGTTCACCCTTGACGATTGCTTGGCACATCTGTTCAAAATCAAAATCCATCAAAGGCAAGACTGCTTGTGTTTCAGGGTCTCCAAGACGGACATTGTATTCAAGACACTTTGGTCCTTCGCTGGTGAGCATGATTCCAAAGAAGATGAATCCACGGTAGTCGTAGTTTTCTGCAACAAGTCCCTTCAATGTTGGTTCCAAAATGTTTGCCATGAACTGCTTTTTAAGGTCGTTGGTAAAATCATCGACTGGAGAAATTGCACCCATTCCACCTGTGTTTGGTCCCTGTGCTCCATCCAAAAGTCGTTTGTGGTCACGAGCTGCAACGAATGGCACGATTGTTGATTTTCCATCCTTCGCAAAATCAGGGGTGGTTGAAACTGCTGCCAAAACGGAAATCTCAACACCACGCAAATATTCTTCGATAACCAATTTTGATCCTGCGTCGCCCAATGAATTATCTTCCATCATGGATTTTACGGCGTCCTTTGCTTCTTCAACTGTTTTTGCAACAACGACACCTTTTCCCGCGGCAAGACCGTCAGCCTTTACAACAATCGGTGCTCCAATCTTATCAATATATGCCAGTGCTGAATCCTTGTCGGTGAATGTCTCACTTTTTGCACAAGCCACACCATATTTTTTCATGAAAGCTTTTGCCAAATCCTTGCTTGCTTCCAACTGAGCTCCATTGTATTTTGGACCGACCGTTGGAATATCAGCATTCCAGAATGAATCAGCCAAGCCTTCTGCCAAAGGATTTTCTGGACCAACGACAGCAAGTTCACATCCTTCATGTTTTGCAATCTGGACATAGACATCGTTTCCTGTCAGACCCTTTGCGTAATCACAATCGGATGGATTTACATTGCGACACTTTGATTCCTGAGATGTACCACCGTTTCCAGGTACACAAACAACTTCTGTAACAGCCGCACTTTGGGCAAGTTTCCAGGCGATGGCGTGTTCTCGTCCGCCGTTTCCAACAACAATAACTTTCATTCTTCCATTATAATAGTAAAAAAGGAAAAATTCAATTGATGAATTACAGACTGGAAAATATCTGGCATCTCTAAAAAACATTTGTTAGTAATGCCTAACGGGTTTTAATCTTTGAAATTATAAGGCTTAAAGCATTGATTGCGTTTTCAAATTTATCTTTAAAAATCTCAATCATTAGAGATTCCCGTCTATGTCCTCTAACTTTTTTTATAAAATATCAAATCTTTTTTTGACAAAAATAAAAATGTGGGGTAAAATAGAAAGGAAAATTCTTACGTGGGAGGCATCTGATGGAGCAGGATGAAAGTTCATATATAGGACGAAAAACTTTTTTTATTGCACCAGATTTGACGCTCCTTCCTGAATTGTACATGCGCGAATATATGACCCGAGGTTATGAGGCATATATCATAAATGACGAAAGAAGTTGTCCCATGACTAGAAAAGTGGATCTGCTTATTTCCATGTACGCTGATTCAATACTTTTCTTCTATATAGATGCACATATTGATGGAATCGAATGGCAGAAATATATTTACAAACTTCAAAGGGAACATGGCGATAGAATCCTTATAGGGGTTCTTTATGCAAAATCAAAAACCGAAGAAGAAAGAAAACGTCTTGAACATTTTTATCTTTTTGATGTTGGCATCCAGTGTGGTTGTATTGCCTTGGATTTTCAGCACAAAAAGAATTTTCCTTTGATTGATAGAGTTATGAAAGTCAACCAAGCCGAGGGACGCAGAAAAACAGTGCGAGCCACTTGCGAAGGTTCCAGTGAGGTGACTTTTATTAGGGATGGAAATCAGTTTAGAGGAAAGCTGGTGGATATTAGCCTTAACCATTTTTCATGTCTGCTTACTGGAGAGTCGTTGCCACTTTATAGCAAAGTTCGTGACATGATGTTGGTGGTTGATGGTGTCCACATACAGACAAATGGTGTTTTGTTGCTCCAGAGAAAAACCAGTGAGGATACTGTCCTGAATGTCTTTGCCTTTGCCAGATTGGACGGTTCCTTGGGATTGGACGGTGGAAATTTTGAGAGAGTGTCCCAAAAAATCTACCAGACCGTGTCATCAAAAACAAAAGAAGTCCTTCAGAGAATCTTTGTTACCGCTGGTCGAGAATTGGAAGATGAACAAGCTGCCGAACGTTTGCGTGAACAGGCAATAGAAAATGCAAAAAAGCAGGGACTGAAGCACGAGCAAAACCAGAAAGCCTTGGAAGAGTAAATCATAAAAATGTCCCACCAATGTTTTGTCGATGTCACTGAAAAAGTGTAAAACCTGTCATCCTGAACTAGTTTCAGGATCTCTAATT
>JAZUEV010000112.1:0-3529 GCA_045640345.1 Treponema sp. | reverse complement strand
TGTTGAATTGATTGAGAGTGCCAAAGAAAATGAAGAAAAATTTTTTGAAATCAATCGCTCTGATTTAAGAAAAGAATATTATAAAAACGGATTTGAAATTGATTACGACGGTAAAAAAATAAAATACAAAATGCTTTACAGAACTGCTGGAAAAGCTAAAGAAGGTTCCTGTATTTTTATTAACAAAAAACTTTATGACAAAACAAAAAATTTTTTGCAAATGGGAAAATCAAAATTCAAAGATGAAGAATCTCACATTGTGGAAATCGGTGCCTATCAATCTCTTGTTGCCAGCAGCATTGTCGGTAAAGTCAAAATCAATCCAAAAAATATTCTGGTCATAAAAGATATTGATGTTTTTTTTGATAGAAAAGAAGTCGTTAGCGTTTGTGATTTGCTTGTAAAACATAATTTAATAGAACAAAATTTAAAAAACGACAGCAACAATAAAAAAAATACTTTGTTTGACGGACAAGCTTTGATTGATACGACTGTTTTTAATGAATCCCAATTTTTTTCACCTGACGAAAAACTGAACGGATATATTTTGTTGCGACATCATTTTTGTAAGATGGCAGCTTTCTGTACGGATATAAAACAGTTTTTCAAAGACTATTGTTCGGAGCGTGGGAAGGATTACGAAACTTTTGTTGTAAAAGATTTGTGGAATCAAAATCATTTTGCAAAAGACATTGAACTTATTACCACCGAAAATTCTATGAAGTGGATGAAATTTTTTAACACAAAAGATGATTTTGATTTTTGGTGTAAAAAAGTCAACGAAAATGGAAACATGTTTGGAATTGTAAAAACCGCTCACGAAAGTAAGTTTGGAAATTTCCAGCGCATGAGTTTTCAGATGGTGAACGCATTGGACTGTGATTTTAAAAAAATGGAAGATGTAGTCAAATGTTCTGTTGATTTTATGGAAGAAATAAAACAGCCCAACGATGATTTTATCAATGACAAATCAAAAAAAATTGAAGACAATAATTTTATAAAATTTCTAAAATCCACAAGCACATTTTTTAACGACAATGATGTACTGATTGACCTTTGCAAAAGAAACAGAAATTTTTTAAGATGCAACTATTTCAGGGACAGAAAGCGTCAGATAATTTCAAACTACAATAATGAACTCAAAAGCGGAAGAATTATTCAAAACGCAGAGTATCTGGTCATCGTTGGTTCTCCTTATGCAATGTTGTTGGCGGCTGCGGGAGAGGATATTCATAAAGACGACATGTTTAAAATCGAGGACGGTGAATATCCTGCAATCCAATGTTACACAGAAAGATTTTCAGATGGTGCAGAACTTGCTGAATTTAGAAATCCATTTAACAGTAAAAATAATTTGGGTTATCTGAGAAATATTTATCCACAAGAAAAAATCAGAAAGTATTTTAAAAATTTTGGAAAACAGATTGTGGCAGTCAATATGATTGAAACTGATTTTCAGGCAAGAAACAATGGATCTGATCAAGACTCCGACAGCATTTACACAACTGATCAAGCCACGATTGTTGATTGTGCAAAAAAATGTTACAAAAATTATCCCACAATTATTAACGACATTCCAACTCAAAAAAATTCAATCAGCAAAAAAATTGATTCGGACATTCTTGAAAAATATGCTGAAATCGACGACAAACTTTTTAATGCAAAAGATGAAATCGGAAAAGCCAGCAATAGTGCCTTGTTGTGTTTGACTTATGCGCACAATGAAAATCTGATGGATAAACAAAAATTTGAAGACTATGTTTGCATCCTCAGTGTGCTAGCTCAACTTGCAATCGATAAAGCGAAACACAATTTTGATATTGATACAAATGATATAATCAATCGCATCAAAAAAGGAATGAACATTAATGAAAACAAATATCCAATCTTTTGGAAAATCATTAATGATGTTAATAAAAACAAGAAAAAAGATAGCGACAACAAATACAACAATAAATTGGAATGTCCAATGAATTTTGTTTATACAATGGAATTCGTAAAACTCAGAAGCGAATTGGGTGGACTGGACATGAAAGATTTTTTTGTTCCGTATATTACTGGAGAAGCAATTGGCAACACAACTAAAAAAGAAAAAAAAGTCATGGAATTAATAAACAAGTACAGACTTGAGTTGGTGCATCAAAACATATATGGAAATAGCAACGAAGAGTATGATTCTTATTTGCTTTTACTTCAAGATTTTAAGGAGCTGATGGAGGAAATCAAAAAGAATTGGCTTGGAGACAAAAAACTTTTTTCAATTTTAATTGACAGAGCTTTTTCTATTACACCACAACAAAAAAGAAATGCCGGAGTCATAAAAAATGATATCGATAAAAATAAACCTCTGCTTTTAAAAGTCCTGTACACACTTAACCGTGACATGTTTTTGGATTGTTTCAAAAAAGAAGAGACTTAAAACCGTTGCTTAAATCCACCCACTGCTAGTCAAAAAAGGACTTCGGTGGGATTTTTTATGCAATCGTAATATCTTGTTTTTACAATTTTTTTATTCATCTAATTTAATGGAAGTTTAATCTGATTTTCTTCACAAACCTGTTTTACGATTTTTAATTGTTTTGCAGATAAAGTTTTATAAACTTCATTTAGTTTGATTTTGTGATTTGTTGATTTTTCAATGTGATACAGTAATTCCTTTACGGCAGCAATATCCTTTATCTTTTTCTCCTGTGGTTCACGAATAGGATTTGTAAGAATTTTTTGGATTACATATACTGCAGGTTCAGGAATTGTAATTGTGTATACTTCACCATTAGGACCAGCTGCTTCAATTTCCCTTGCAAAGCTTGACAGAATGTTGATAACGCGTAAGCCTTCCGACGTGATTCCTAACGGCTTTATAGCCATCTTTCCATCAGTACCTGCCCCTAAAACTCTAGTAAGGAATTCAAGTTCAAGAAGATTTTCTTTATAAAAACGAGAAATCCCATCTACTTCATCATATACGTAGCCAATATCTTTTAGCTTTTGAACAATGTTAATTTTTTCCTTTGGAATATTGATGTTTCTGTAGAAAAAATCTACATCACGAGTCTTTAAATTCGGAATAAAATCAGTTTCGAATAATTGAGGAAAAAAATATTCAGCCCAACTGCCAATAACCATCACATGCTTTAAGAGACCGATTTCTTTAAATGCTTTTATTGTAAGCCAAAAGGCTTCCTCCTGTTCTTTTCTCACTTCAGTGCCTTCAATAATTCTTTCTGTTCGATTTTAAGTTTTTTCAGAAGTTTTTTATATTCTTTTCGTTTGTCCAATTGGAGTTGCAATTCCTCTGAGTTGAATTCTTCTGCTTTGCCTAAAAATTTTGAAATAACTTTTTCCCCTTCCCTGTAATTTAGATACAGATATTCCTTGTTTCCTATTTTTCTTTTGAAAATAGATCCTTTAGGGAGATTTTTAAGTTCTTTTTCATAGCGAGCTACAAGACGTTGGTTTCTTTCCAGTTCATCTTGAAATACTGATTTTACAATTTCTGATTTCATATATATATACACTACAAATGTTG
>JAZUEV010000111.1:0-7532 GCA_045640345.1 Treponema sp. | reverse complement strand
AATAAAGAACTGACTTCCGTTTGTTCCAGCACCAGCATTTGCCATTGCAAGATAACCAGGCTTATCAAAGGTCAAATCATCAACAATTTCATCTGGGAATCTATATCCAGGACCACCAGCACCAGTTCCCTGTGGATCTCCACCCTGAATCATAAAGTCCTGACCATCACCATTTGCACGACTGATTACGCGGTGAAACTTCAATCCATCATAAAAAGGCTTTCCCTTGGCGGCATCCATTGTTCCTTCTGCAAGACCAACAAAATTTGTAACAGTCAAAGGAGTTTCCTTGTAAAAAAGCTCCAAAGCAATATCACCATTAGCTGTCTCAATTACAGCAAAAACACCCTTCTTTCCTTCCAATGCCTTATTCATAGCAGGTTTACAACCTCCAAAAGATAATAAAACGCAGCCCAACAGCAACGCCATACTTAATTTCTTCATTTTATCCTCCAATTGATCAATACTGGTTACACTAAAAACTTTTTACAAACCATCCATAAAGTGCATTTAGACGAGAGTTTAGAGATAACTCCATCCTATCTTCCAAAAAACTCATATTTGGAAAGTTTGCTTGTATCAAAAAATAGATTAACATTTCATCGCCACAGTCAATAGGAACAACACAGATTTTCAGATTATCTTCTGCAATCCCTTTTACAGGTCCCACATAAATCGCAGTTGTGTTTGTTAAAACTGCACTGAGCTCCTGGCTTGACTGTCGATAGTCCACTCTATAATTTGTTTTTCCAAAAGAATTGTCATTTTGATAGCAATAGACAACCTTTTTATCAGCATTTCCACTTAAATCATCAGGGACCTTTGTTCTGTCTTTGGCACCTTTTATACAATAGGCTTCCTTGTACAGAGTTTCAGTTTTACCCTTACTATTTTTGTATTGAATCCCTTGCAGAGTACTCAATGACCGCATGATTTTTGATACTTTATCAATGTTTGCCGCAGATGGATTTTCCTTTATCAATTCATTTTTTGATACAAGGAACAATTTTTCAACCATAAAAACAGGTTGCTTGGAAGCTGTCCAAGTGTTTTTTGCAGCATTTGCCAAAGGTGTATTGGGAGTCAAAGCAAGATTGACATTTGACTGTTTATTATAAACCTTTTCCAAACTACCAAACTTTTTCAACCAATTATAGTCTTCAGCATTAAGAATATCCTTTGCGTTAAAAGCAAAAGAACTCGACATTGATAAAAGCACCAGCCCTAAAGTTAAAATTATGGTTCTAGCAAATCTCATTAACCCCTCCAGAAAGGTGAGAATCAGCGTACTCCTTTATAGATTACACGCACTTGCTTATATAAACCATCTCCCTCGCTTTTGGTTTCAATATCTGGGATATCATTTAAAATTGTGTGGATAAGACGTCTTTCAAATGGGTTCATTGGTTCCAAAAGGATTGAACTTCTACTTGAACGAACCTTATCAGCAGTAACATAAGCCAAACGAACCAATGTTTCTTCACGACGGATTCTATAGTTTTCACTGTCCAAGATGATTCTTACATACTCTTTTCCGAGGTGTCCAGCATAAACATTTGCCAACAACTGAAGAGCATCCAAATTTTTTCCCTTGCGACCAATCAAAATTGAAGAATGTGAACTTGTAAGCTTGATTCCAATCTTCTTGTCTTCACGGAACATAATTTCAGCAGTAATGTCATAGCCCATTTTTTCGATAGTCTGGGTAACAAAGTCCAAAAGACTCTTCTCAAATTCATCCTGTGGCATAGGATTTGCAACTGCAGCTGGGTTTGAAACTGTAGTCTTTGGAATGCTTCCTTCAAACTCTGGTGAAACATGTTCTGCAGAATCAACAGTTGTTACACGGATTTTTGCATATCCCTTCTTGAAAAGAGATTTCTTGTGCAATTCAAGTGTCTCAACATCAAACTGGTCTTTTTCCAATCCCAATTCCTGAGCTGCCTTTTCAATTGCATCTTTTTCTGATTCGCCCTCAAATTCGTAAGTCATATATCTATCCTCTTAATTTTTGTTCGCAATTAGCGAGTCTTTTTCTTACCGCCCTTGAATTTGGCAGCATTTTTATTCACAACAGGCTGTTTTGATGCCATCTGTGCACGCTTTTTCTTCATAGAATTGTTGATAATCAACTGTTGACCAACCTGGAAAATATTACTTGTGGTCCAGTAAAGCAAAAGTCCACTAGGAACACTATAGAACAGGAAGAAGAAGATAATTGGAAGACCGTACATCATAAATGTGGCCTGTCCCTTGCTTTGTCCTGCACCAGCTCCACCAAACTGAGTAATTTTTCCATTCAAAAGCTGTGTAAGCAAGTAAATTACCGGCAAAAGTCTGATATTGTTCTGTGTAAATGCTGAAACGATAGGAATATTCTTTTCCCATGCCCAGACACTATCTCCAATAGAAAGGTCGTCAATCCAACCCTTAACAAAAGATGCTCCACGGAATTCAAAATAGTTATTGAAAACATTGTAAAGAGCAAACAAAACAAACATCTGAAGAATCATTGGCAAACATCCAGATGCAGGATTATAACCAGCTTCCTTATAAAGCTTGGTTGTTTCTTCGCTCAACTTGGCCTGATTGTCCTTGTACTTGTCCTGAATTTCTTTCATCCTTGGCTGAAGTTGCTGCATCTTCAATGTTCCTTCCGCACTGTTTTTGCTCAGAGGGAAAAGAATCAACTTCAAGATGATTGTCAGGATGATAATAGAAATACCCCAGTTCTTGACCAATTTATAAATCATCTCAAGACCCCATTTCAAGGCAATCTCAAAAACAGTCAAGAAACCACTAGTCTGCAAAGCTTGATTGAACTTCGCATTGGACATACCCCATTTATTGTCATCCGCTTTACTATATTTATTGAGTTCAGCTTCACTGCGAGGACCAATGTAAACATAATACACATCCTGAACAGTTGTCGGACCATCAGATACAATTGGGCTACGTGTAACAAACATCTGTGAATTTTCATAGTTTGAATCACTTTTGATTGTTGTCTTAACCTTTGAACTCATAATTGAAGTATCTTCAGGTTTCACGAGAATTGCAAAATATTTTCCACCAACTCCAGACCATTCAAATTTTTTGTTGTATTCTTTTTCAACAAAATTTTTTCTGAAACGTTTTTTTCCGTCATAAGACAAATACTGTCTCACTTCATAACGGTTTTTCTTACGGTCAAAATGAGGTCCAATCTGAGGAGATGTTCTAAGAGTATAAGCAGCTTCATTGACATTCAAACCATTGCTATCAAAAGTCTTGATTCCAATGCCCAACTTAAACACATATTCATCTGGCATGAACTCATATCTCTTCAAAAGTGTAAACTTGTGTGGATTTCCCAAAGAATCCTTGCTTTCAAAGTCGCGGGTAAATACGATTGTGTTTTCGTTTTCCTGTTTGACATTAAAAACTTCGTTAACAATTGAAGAATTTGAATCTCCAAATGCCAAAGAGAATGCTCGGTTGGTTGCTGTAACATTGTCAACCATCTGAACACCCTTGTCGGTATCTTTGTCGATATGATCCAAAAGTGTATAACTAATCAAGTCTCCACCTTTGTTTGCAAAGACTGCTTCAATTTTATCAGTCTTGATTGTAAACTGCTGCTCTGGAATATTTGATTCAACATTTGCGTCCGATTTTTCATCAGTATAAGTTGAAACGGCTTCTTCCGCTGCTTTTGCAAGTTCTGCCTGTTCCTGAGTTTTCAATTCCTGTTCAATTCTCTGTTGTTCAATTGCAGCCTGTTGTTTTGGAACAATAACAGTCATTTCCACAACCAAAGATGCGATAAGAACAAGAGCACTGAGCACGATAGCCCAAACGGTATTCTTTTCCATATTTTTTTCCTTAAAATCTATTAATCGGGGACAGGGTCATACCCACCTTTGTGATAAGGAGTACAACGCATAATCCTTTTGATAGCAAGATAAGACCCCTTTGAGGGACCATGCTTCCGAATAGCTTCCAACGCATAATTTGAACAGGTCGGTGAATACCTGCAACACGGTGGAAATAGGGGAGAGATGAGAACTTGATAAAATCGAATAAAAAGAGAAAGAAATTTAGTGAAAAATTTCCTTACACCTTTAATAAACCAGCCTTTTGACATAAGATTTTAAACTGTTCACACCGCGATTGGAACGAGTCATTTCCGGGGTATACCAATAAAAGCATGTCATAGCCGGTGTTCAGGTGTGTTTTAAAAAAGCGATATGTTTCTCGGCTATAGCGCTTAGACCTGTTTCTTTCAACAGCATTGCCATAACCACGGGGAAGAGGAAAACCGATTCGATTTATGTCTCGGTCATTCAGCAGATAAAAGAGTTTTGCTCCATTAATGCTGACTCTCTTGCCTGTTTTGAAAAGTTTCTGGATGTCAGCAGGACGCTTTATATGTTCATCACACGTAAAACGTCCTGTTTTTAACAAGTCTGCTTCCATCCCTTAAGATTCTCGCAAAAATTATCTAGCCTTTGTTTTTGCAGTCTGGTTGCGACCATTCTGATATGGCTTCTTTTCATCAGAAATTGTCAACTTCCAACGACCCTTTGCTCTTCGGCGAGAAAGAACCATGCGACCACCACGAGTAGCCATACGTGCGCGGAATCCAAATTTTCTGTTGCGCTTTACTTTGCTTGGTTGATATGTTCTTAACATTGAACGACTCCTATCTAAAAATAAATTTTCTGCACTGTAGTGGGATTCATAATAACATTATTCCTTTGAATTGGTCAACAGACTCTTTTTTAAATCCCCAAAAATTTTTGCTAAATCAGGCGACAAATCCTCAGTTTTATACGATTTTTGATGATTTTGGACGGAAATTCCAGATTTCTGTAAATTTTCTTCTTCAGATTCAATCTTTTTTTCTATTTCGACGGACACATTTTTGGAATGAGTTTTAAAATCGACAGGTGTTTTTGTCTGATTATTTTTCAATCTAAACACAATGGAATTGATAGGAACATCTTTTATCTGCATCTGCAAACCATTGAGAATAAATTTTTTGTGCATCTGCAAAAGAGAAATCCACCCTGGATGGTCCGCTTCAATCAACAGCATACCATTTTTCAAATCAACGACACGGCTATGGTCAACCAAATTTTGACCTTCGTTGGGATTATAGGACTTGATTTTCAAAAGCACAGATTTCCAAACCTCAACAATGCGGGTAGAATTTTTGACGGTCTCCACACTGATGTTATCAAAAACCTTTAAAAGCATTTCATTGATATGAGTTATTTCGTCGTTCATTTTATTAAATCCCATGACCCGTTATGAATTTTATAGACCTTGGTGGTTTCGTGCATGTAGTTTTCATAAGGCTCACCAGGTAAAAATGTACAAAAAAGTTGGTCATATTCAGGTAGAAGGGCAGTGAGTTTTCGTCTTTTTTCAGGATCCAACTCCAATAACACATCATCCATCAAAAGAATTGGTTTTCTGCCTGTGACTTGGGTGTAAAAAACTGCTTGTGCCGTACGCAAAATCAATGCAACCAATCTACGCTGACCAGTCGAAGCTTTAGGGATAAAAGCTGAATTATTTTTCACAAAAACAATTCTATCTCTATGAGGACCTGACAGGGTAGTGCCCATAGCTCGTTCCATATCCCTTTTACTTTTCAGAAGATTCATTATATCATCAATCTGAGGGAGAGAATGTTGGTCCAAAACTGATTCGCTTTGATTTTTCCACGACGGAAGATAACGAATATTCACACCATCAATTCCAGAAATATCTGCATACAGTTTTTCAAAAATCTGGTTGAACTTGAAGATTGCGTCCTGACGTTTTTTTTGAATCTCCAATCCATTCATAATCAACTGGATATCATAGGAATCAAAAAGTTCAAATTTTCGTTCCTTGAGACAAAGATTTCGATTTTTGAGGATTTTTTTATAGCGACGGATCACATCAATATAGGTCACATCATACATACTCAAAGATTGGTCAATAAAAAACCGTCTTCTTTCAGGAGTACCAACGGCAAAATCCAAGTCGTCGTGATTATAAAGGACACATGGCATTGTATTTATCAATTCCTTTCTGTCCTTAAGCATTTTTCCGTCTTTTTCGATTTTTTTATGTCCCTTGTCCAAAACAACAAAGGTAGAATGAACATTACCGTTATCTTCACGATAGATTGTTCGAAGACTCATGGATTGTTCACCATTTTTTATGAGTTCGGAGTCTGTTCTTGTTCTAAAAGACGCTCCATAGGATAAACAATAGAGAGCCTCCAACAGATTGCTTTTGCCTTGACCATTTTCACCTGTAAAATAAACCTCCTTTGCCAACAAATCAATAGTTGAATTTTCGAGGTTTCTGAAATTTACAGGAGAAAGGGACAAAAAAGGCATTAGTCTCTGTGCATTGGCATAACTATGTGGAAATAGTCTCCCGCCGGCTCAGGTCTGACAGTCACCTGCTTAAATTCTTCAGTAAATTCAAAGGTGATTCTTTCACTTGGGATTGCCTTGAGAGGTTCGTCCAAATAACGATAGTTGAAAGCCAAGAAACATGGGTCGCCGGCGTACTGACAAGGGATTTCTTCATCAGCACTTCCAATTTCTGACTGTGGTGATGTAATCTTCAACAATCCATCGGACACTTCAAAGTAGATTTTTCCAGCTTTCTTATCAACCATCAAAGCCACACGCTTGAAAGCTCCAAGCAAATCATCTTTCTGGACCTGGAACGATTTTTCCTGATGCTCCGGAATAACTCTGTCATAATTAGGGAACTGTCCTTCAAGCAAGACTGAACCAAATTTATAGTTGCCGAATCTAAAGAAAATCATCTTATCAACAACAGCTATAGAAATATTTCCTTCATCTGGTGCTCTCTTCAAAACAATCTGCAAAATCTTTGGTGGAACAATAACTGCTGGGAAATCATTTACACCTGCCAACAGATTTTTTGATGCAAAACTCAATCGTCTACCGTCGGTGGCAACAAACAAAAGATTATCGCCCTTCTTTTCAAAATAAACACCGTTCATAAACAAACGAGCTATATCGTCACTAACTGCAAAATAAGTCTGGCTAATCATTTCCTTAATCTCTTTTGCAGGGACATCGAAATATGGAACATGGTCAGCAGATGTGAAGTTAGGAAATCTATCAACAGACATACTCTTAATCTGGAACTTAACCTTTTTGGCCAATGGTTTAATAATAATAGTTATAGCCTGTTCTGAATCTGTGTTCACTGGTTGATTGAATTCAATATCTCCATCAGGAAGAGAACTCAAAATTCCCATGAATTTATCACAGAAAACAGTTGTTTCTCCTTCTTCTTGGATTTGGACAGGAATGTTTGTTTCAAAATTTACTTTTGTATCAGTAGCTTTAATAGTAAGAGTATTGTTGTAGGCAAACAAAGCTATATTCGAACAAATTTCCTTTACCTGTTTTGATGTAATAATTTCTTGTGCAATAGCCACTTCACGAATCATAGCATCGCGGTCAAAAGTAAATTTCATAATTCCTCCAAAAATTTTGTAAAATGTA